>DATJKY010000231.1:0-2942 GCA_035490955.1 Terriglobia bacterium
GAAGTACCGATTACGCGAGATGCCACGGTGGCTGCGGCGGAGGTCGTCGGCTGGTGGGACTTCCCGGTGCTCCCGACCGCCTCGGACGCCGTGAGGGAAGACTACAAAGCCGGCTATGCCGCCGAACAGCATCGGTGGTCCGCTACCGATGCCGAGCTTGTCGAACCCGTCTCGGCTACCGGTTAGTGCAAACGCACTTAGAAAGGTCCCATCTCTGGGTGCTTTCCCCTTCGCCCCCGTAGGGCGATTATTGTGGTCGCCCGGGACAGGCACAAAGCCTGCCCGTGCAGAGGATAACAAAAGGCGGAGCCCTTGGCCTGGAGTTTCTACATTTGGAACGACTAAAGCACTCACGGTTCCCGGCTATTGCTTCGCTACTGCTGCTGACCGACGATACCCGAACCCGTGCGCTGCCGTTGGGCGTTGAGGCGATTACAGCTCTGGAACTCGTGCTGCGCCTCCGCTGTGCGTCCCATTTGCTGATACAACCGGGCTAGGGCGTAATGGATCTCGACGTTTTCGGGGTTTGCTTTTAGGGCTTCCTTCAGTTCACTTTCCGCTTCCAGCCACTGTTTCTTCGTTGCGAGGGTGCGTCCGAGGCCGTAGTGGGTTTGCCATGCTTGAGGCTTTAGGTGGATGCCTTTGCCGAAGAACTCCGCGGCGGCATTCGGGTTTCCCTGTCGCAGTTCGATGTTTCCAGCCAGCCAGTAGGAGTCGTAGAAGTTTGGGTTGTACTCAATCTCCTTCTTGAATTCCTCCAGCGCAGCTTTCAGATTGCCTTGGCTCTGGTAGGCGTAGCCGAGGTGGTAGTGGGCGAGGGGCAGTTGCGGTTCGATCGCTACGGCCTTCTGGAATTGCTCGATCGCCGGTGCAGTCTGGTTGAGGTTGTGGTAGGCGCGGCCGAGCAGGAGGTGTGCCTCGGCATTGTTAGGGTCGAGCCGCAGACATGCTTCCAGAGAGGGAGCGGCGCGAGCATACTGCTTTTCGCTCAGGTTGACAAGCGCCAGGTCGTAATAGTTCTGAGCAATGCCAGGATCGAGCTCAATGGCGCGACGAAAGGCGCTGCGGGCCTCTTCGTTGGAACCCTTCTTGAACTGCACTACCCCTAGCAGTTGTTGCAGGTTTGAAGAGTTGGGATACCGACCCACGGCGAGGTGGGCGAGCTCCAAGGCAGCGTCGAGCTGGTTGGCGTCAATCTTGGCCGCGATCTGGGCCTCGAGCTCTGAGGCGGATTCCTGTGCGCTCAGAAAGACGCAATGAAGCTGCACGCCCACAATCAAGCTGCAGGCCAGGAGAACGCCTCGCCTAAGTTCCACAGGCCGATATTAGTGGCGTGAAACCTCCCAGTCAAACTACACGCTTCCAGGCAAGGTCCCTTGTCTGTTTATGGTAGCCGGCGCTGGAAGTGTTGCGCTGGGACTGCTAGAATGCCATCAATATGGGGGCAACAGCGGTTGTGGACGGCCAATTGTGGCCGGTTCTCGGCGATCCACACCGCCGAGGTGTTAACGGCGCCTCGCGGTGTGACGTTAGTCACAGTCGCAGAGTGACATCTGTCACTGTATTGCATTCTCCAACGGTACAGACTTGCTTTATGAGCGGTAGTGTGTGGAGGCCTGAAGCCGCAGGGCGACGGGTTCCAATCTTAACAAGCAAGGAGTTCAGGCTCAGATCTTTCCAAGAGAGCCTGCTCCAGAAGGAAGGAGGTCTTATCGATGCCAGTTGCAACAATGGAGAAGGTAGAAAGAAATCCCTATGAAGTGGCAATGGAGAACTTCGACATCGCCGCGGATGCGCTCGAGCTCGAAGACGATCTGCGGTCGATGATCAGGTATCCGGAGAGGATTCTCACGGTAACCTTGCCGGTTCGCATGGATCACGGTCACGTGATGCGCTTTGAAGGGTACCGCGTACAGCACAGCACGTCGCGCGGTCCCGCCAAAGGCGGCATCCGTTATCACCCTAATGTCACGCTGGATGAAGTGAAGGCACTCGCCACCTGGATGACGTGGAAGTGCGCCGTCGTGAACATTCCCTTCGGCGGCGGCAAGGGTGGGGTAACTTGCAATCCCAAGGAGATGTCGATGAGTGAACTGGAACGATTGACGCGTCGCTATGCTGCGTCGATCCTTCCTCTCATTGGTCCCCAGCAGGATATCCCTGCCCCTGATGTCTACACCAATTCCCAGGTCATGGCCTGGATCATGGATACCTACAGTATGACCAAGGGGTTTCCAATCCCGGGCGTGGTGACCGGCAAGCCTATCAGCCTGGGCGGGTCGCTGGGGCGCAATGAAGCAACCGGGCGCGGCGTCTTCTACACCCTCGAGGCGGCTTGCGACCATCTACGGATTCCGATGAAGGGGTCGAAGGTGGTGGTGCAGGGCTTTGGGAACGCCGGTTCGATTGCCGCGCACCTGCTCGACAGCCATCAGGCGTACGTCGTGGCCGTCAGCGATTCGCGGGGATGCGTCTACAATAAGAACGGTCTCGACATTCCCAAACTCATGATTCACAAAGAAAGGACCGGTGTCGTGGCGGATTTCCCGGGCTCAGAGCCGATCAGTCCGAACGAGCTCCTTTCGCTAGACTGCGACATTCTGGTCCCGGCGGCGCTAGAGAACGCGATCCATGAGGATAACGCTCACAGCGTACGCGCCAAGATCGTGGCCGAGGCAGCCAACGGTCCGGTCACACCGGAAGCGGACAACATCCTGGAGGCCAAAGGGGTCTTCCTGATCCCGGACATCCTCTGCAACGCGGGTGGTGTGACCGTGTCCTACTTCGAGTGGGTGCAAGATGAACAGCACCTGTTCTGGGAGGCCCAGGACGTTTACAACCGTTTGGAGCGCGTTATGAAGACGAGCTTCAATGAGGTGCTGAAGATACACTTGGAGCGCAAGGTGCTGATGCGGACCGCCGCCAATATGCTGGGTATCAGC
>DATJKY010000232.1:0-4874 GCA_035490955.1 Terriglobia bacterium
CCGCCATCTTACACACCAAATCCCTGAGTTCTCGACTCATTCCCGGCCGACCCGATCGCCTGCGCCTGGAAATCCAGGTCCAGAATAGGCGGAATCCTCGCCGATGCCAGCTGACCACGGTCTCCGGTCGCACCACAAGCAATGACTTTCGCCAATTCGGCCAGAATCGCGCCAGGCAGACCCAAAACCAGCGGTCAGCCCCTCGCAGTCGTGGTCTCGGGCGTTGCCTCTTCATTACGGCTAGCTGCTGCCGGAGGGCCAGATTCTCCAAAGTCAATTCTCTAAGGCGTGCAGGGAGAACCAGAAGACTGATGACCGAAAACAAAAGCTTGAACATGCCTTTGAATATCCGGTGTAGCTCGGCGGAAAGTCGATTTCTTCAGGCGGATGTGATTTTGACGAACCACAGCCTTCGGCAGTGATAACGCATTGAATGAAGACGATGCGTTGCTGGACCCCAACGCTGAGCCGACGAGAATTCGGGCTTTCTTTGTACACCCGACTCGGGCGCGCCAGGTAATCGGAGCCATCCTTCCGGTGGTCAGGGTGTCGAAGGTTGGGTTGAAGGTAAGCAGGCGCAAACGGCAAAAGCGGTGGTCTTCCTACGGCGGTGGGCGCGACTTTGCCGTCTACAACTCATGCCGTCCATTAGGGCGTAGGGTGAGGGAGCCGTCCGGGTTCGTCTTCTGGTGACAAGCCCACTGCACTGGATAGCGCACCCCCTTCACCTCGAGTTCCGCCTTAAGTTTCAAGCCTTGCCACTTTGTTCCCTTCGGCAGCACAAATTGTGCCTGGCGGATTTTGCCAGGTAGCGGATAACCAGGATCCAGCCCTCCCGTGGCGAGGGCTCTCCCGTCGTCGCCTTCCACAGTCACTCGCAGCACTCCAGGCACGCCAGCAATTCCGTCGTTAGCGAAGCCGACGATTAAGCCAAGGCAACCTTCATCCTCGTAGCTCCAGATAAAGGAAGGGCGAACGCTGTAACCGACCTTTCGATTGATGGTGTCAAACCACTTCGGGGATTCGTGGTAGTAGTTCAGGATGTGCTCCGCCTTGATGTGATGGAAATTCCAGAGCGACCAGTAGTTCGCGGCGACGTCCATCACATGGACGATGATGTCGTCAACCTCGGTGATGCCCTCATGCTGCCGCAGCGATCCGGGCGCGCCGGAAGGCAAGCCTTGTTCGAGCACGACCGCCACCCACGGAGGGCGATTGCTCAGAGCCTCGATCTGCTCGTTCTCGATGAAAACCGTGTCGCTCCGAATCCAATTGGCGCTGCGAACGGTACGGTCGAGAATTTCGGAGTTCCCAACGCGACTGTAATCGGGCTGGGTATTGGTCACGAGCGGGGTCTTACCAAAGGCTTCCAGTTGAACTTCCAGCATGTTGATCCAGGTCCGCTCGGCGGTCGGGTAGTCGGGGAAAGGATTGTTAGTGAACGGCCAGGTGTGCCCTTCGCCCCAGAAGCCGTACATAAATGTATCAATGAACTCGACTAACGGGTTGCCGTTGAACTCCGCTGCGAGCAGCCCAACGAGTTCCTTGAATGCGTCCTGGAACGCAGGATGATCGAAACGGGGTTGATCGTAGGCCTCCTTAACTGTAAACCGCTTGGGGTCCCGCTTCCATTCGCCGGCTAGTTTCACCATCGGCACTTTCGCCAGCACGAAGTCGGGCAGAGCCGGCCCGTGATAGTCCGGAGCGCTCATCTGAATGCGGAAGCAGACTCGCTTATTGAGGCTTCTTGCCAGATCGAACACGAGCTTCCAGTAGTCGGGGAAGTCGAGACGGCCGGGGCGCTGCTGGATTTCTCTCCATGTTGGGCGCAAGTACAGCTTCTGTCCGAGTGGGATGCGGGTTAGGTCTTCGATGGCCTGTGCGACGTCTGTAGACTCGATCTCCGCCGTGCCCATGTCAGCCGTGATGTACGTCACCAGCCCTTTACCATAATTGGGCACGACGTCCTCAGAAGGAGTGGTGGTCATCACGACTTCGTCCGAAGGGATCGCCGCGTCAGGTGGATACTGCGGGAAAGGTCCCTGGTTTAATCGGTCCCTCACCGCAGGGCCGAAGCCGAAGTCGTACTTATCCCAATTGTGGGCGCGAACGGCTCCTTGAGCTGGCCGCGCACCCGCACTCGCCGCCATCGCCAGCAAGGCTCCACCGGTGAGAAATCGTCGGCGGTTCATGCAGCACCCATTCCTTTCGCCCTCGGCCGGCGCCAGTTAAAGAGAACACCCCAACCAGCTTCGAATACTATAACTCTGCTGCTCCGGCTTGGTGCTTACACTCGTGCTGCGGCGTACCAAGTCTTCCCGAGCCTTCTATCAGCCCCATTCGCAGCCACAGGTTGTCCGCACTGCCTCTATTCTCGTCCTCACTGGTTATGTCCGATTTCGCCCCCAAAGACAACAGTCAAGAATCCATCACCGTCCCCAGCAGTCTTGAGGCACACGCATAGCGTCGCGAGCGGATTCGGAATGAAAAGTCGCCTTCTTGGAATGGATCGTGCTTCAGTTGCCCGCAAAGTACGACGCCAAGCTTCAGTCGCCCACTTCCGTCCTATAATCGATCCGTGGCTTCTCCCGCATGCTTGCGGGAGGTTGAACCATGTCAATTGCTTTGCCCCGTCTTATTCCTGTTCACCAGCACTTTGCTCAAACTCCATGGTTGGACGTGCGCCTAACAGTCGAATCACAGCTCGAGTCTAAGCTTAGCGAGTCCCGGCTCGCACCGGGCAGCCGGATTGCCGTGGCAGTGGGGAGCCGGGGAATCACCAGTCTGGAGGAGATCGTGAGGCTGGTGGTCGAGTGGCATCGTCAGCGAGGCGCGAAACCCTTCATCGTGCCGGCGATGGGCAGTCACGGTGGGGCGACACCCAGAGGGCAGGCGGCAATCCTGGCCGGGTACGGTGTCAGCGAGGCGGCACTGGGTGTGCCCGTGTGCGCGTCCATGGAGGTCGCACGACTTGGCCGGACCGGTGACGGGGTGGAGGTTTACTTCAGTAGGGAGGCGCTGGGCGCGGACGACATTGTGCTGATTAACCGGGTGAAACCCCACACCGACTTTGGCGGTCGCATCGGCAGCGGCATTTTGAAGATGACCGCCATCGGCCTTGGCAAGCACACCGGCGCGGGCAGCGTCCATGCGGCGGCGATGAGCCTGGGCTACGAACATGTCATCCGCACCGTCGCGCGCCGCATCCTCCAGACAGCGCCGGTCCTAGCGGGGGTAGCGATCCTCGAAGGCCCACGCCACGAGACAGCGAAGGTCGAGGTTCTCCGGCCCGTCGAGATCGAGGCACGGGAGGAAGAGCTTCACTCCGAAGCGAAGTTGCTAATGCCCCGGCTGCCCTTCGACGCTATCGACCTACTGATTGTCGATCGCATGGGCAAAAACATCAGCGGCACTGGCATGGATCCGAACATCATCGGGCGGGGCGCACACGGCTACTCAACCCTCTTTCGTGACCAGCAGGAGGCGGCGATGGGCTTCCCCGTCATCCGGCGGATCTTCGTTCGTGAACTCACGCCCGAGTCGCATGACAATGCCATCGGTATTGGCTTGGCCGACTTCACCACGCGCCGGTTGGTCGAGGCGATAGATCCCCGGGTCACCTCGATCAACGTGCTGACGGCACTCAGCCTGCACCTGGCTAAGACTCCCATGTATTTCGATACCGACCGCGAAGCCATCGAGTTGGCGCTGGTCTCCGCCTGCCTGGCTGACACAGCCGCCGCCCGCGTTGTGCGTATCGCCGATACGCTCTCGCTCGAGAGGGTGGAAGTCTCCGAGGTCTACGCCAGCGAGTTGAGCCAAAGACCGCAACTCGAACCACTTACGGCGTCGCGGGAGATGACGTTTGATCAATGCGGAAACTTGCTGCCGCTTTGAGGATTGCTCTAACGTTCACGGACGAGGACCCGTCCGTCGCACAGACGTGGCACCGCAAAGGCCGAGAGCCCGACACAGCTCAGGACTTTGTGAGTTGTAATGAAAAGGAGGGCCTATGCCACTCTTCCTATGCCGCTGGGAAAACGGCGACTGCTCTTTTGTTGCAGCGCCCACCAAAGACACCGCCATTCAATACCTGGACGAAATCGGCAATGCGGAGGACTCCCAACTGACGGCCATCAGCGACTTCATGGTGCACTTTGAGCTTACTCCGGAAGGCAAGCTGCAGTTTCACAGCTTCGGCGAGGTGACGGAAGGTGCTATTTTCGAGAGAGCCTACCCCCTGCTCGACGACCTCCTCCACAGCGACAGGTTGAGTGACCCTATGGAACCGACGGCTCGCGACACGGGTCTCATCCGGGCAACGGTCGCTAAGGAGCGCAAACGCCTGCTGGGCAAGAAGCGGCGGAGGGTGGCACAGACAGAGATCGGACGAAGAATTGCCAAGGAGATGGACGCGCCAGCCGCGTTGATGGACAGCATCGTCCGCCGCGTGGCGGGCGAAAACCTGAAGACCTTCCACCCACGAGGCAAGCCGCATTAGCAACTGGCGCTTGGCGAGCCTTTTGCCGACGTAGAATGTCCGCGGGAGACCAGATCAAATCGGAGGGTGGCGCAAGGGGAAAGCAACTAACCTCAGTGTTGTTTCCCGACGTTCCCGGAAAGCCCGTTTTCCGTTCCAAATCCGGCTTAAGTGGTGGGAAGGGCTGTTATCACCAGCTATGGGTAAACACTAGCCGACTAGGCAGGAGTCATCCACGGAAGGTGTGACCCAGCTTCCGAGTAGCCGACGACTCGGCCGGAATCGGACGGCGGTGGTGCAGCTGTAATAACGCGTGAGAATCGCCGCGTGTATGGTTTGGCCGTTTTACGGCCAACTGGAACGTCTCTGAGTTCTCCGGCGACCGACCGGAATG
>DATJKY010000233.1:0-5223 GCA_035490955.1 Terriglobia bacterium
GGGCACTGAGTCGGAGAGGTGCAAGCCCTCTCCAAGTCAACGTAACTTGTAACCGACTGCAACTGCGTCGTCGCAAGGCGGGGTGGAGAGCCGCAGGAGGTGAACGACCAGTCCGTAAGAAGTCTCTCCTGCTGGAGAGGAAACTAAACTCGATTCGGCCGGTGAGATGTGGCGAGCGCGCCAGGGAAAGGCGAAGCCCCAAGTTCCCCCTGGGCGAAGCCCCGTAGAAGGGAAGCGGTCTCGGTCTGACCCGTTGATGGGGTAACGTGCCCCGACGGGACGAGACGGAAGGTTATGCATCCCCTCGGGGGTGAGAGGCTCGAATCCCCGGGACAGCAGGTGTTTATTGTGAGCGAATTTCCCACTGACCGCGGCTACCCCGTCAAGCCCCACTTGATTCGCGTGTATGCGATACGGAAGCCTTGGCGCTCAGAGTTGCGCTGGGAGGCGCTACCGGGCTCGGCGCAAACCATGGCGAGATCGCAACCGGCCTGCCGGGCGTGTTGGAGGCGGCTCTGGAGCAACAGCCGTTGCGCCCCTCGGCCCCGCCACTCGGCGACAGTACTGGCCCCGGCGAGCAGAGCAACGCCGTGGTAAATGAAGAGCGCACCCGCAGCAATCGGCTGTGCGTTCAGTTCCACGAGAAAGCACACGCCGTCCTCTCTTGCCGCGGAGACGCGCATCAGGTCGGGCATGAGGTCCCGAGCTTCGGTGAACTCGCGCCAGCCCTCAGCCGCTGTCGCAGCCCAAAGGTCTTGCTCATCGCGGCTCACAACGCGCGCTCGCAGAGCTTCATTGCCCGCGGCAATCGATGGAACCCCTTCGCCCAGCGGCAGGAACATCACCTGACTTAGCTCTACCGGCCGGTAACCCCGCTGGTGGAGCATGGGCAGCAGTGCCTTATCGGCCAGCGGGTATACCTCATGGAGTACGGGCGCTGCGCGTTCTTTGAAAAACCTTTCGAGTTTCTCCATGTCAGAAGCACCAGGCAACTGGAACAGGCCAAGCCCGAAGGTTTGCGTGCAGGGTGAGCGAGCGCCGTCGTACATGGCGTAGGCCCCCGCGACTTCAATCCACTGTGCGCCTGAGTCTGGCACGAGCCGAGCTCGGGCGTCAACGAAGCGTGCGTTTGCGACCGCCTCCGCTTGCTCCAGGCGGCAGGCAAGAGAATGGTCTGAGATAACGCTGGGGTCCATGAGATTCCGCGAATCGATTGCCTATGCAACTAAGCATGAGGATTTCATGACCCAAGAAAAAGAAAAGCCGCGCTGACCTGCACAACTTGGCGGCAGGCCAGCGCGACTTAAGAAACGATTCCCGGCGTCGCGAGAATCGACACCCCAGGTGGCGTTACTAGTGAGTGGCACCCGCTCTCTCAGCCACCCTGGTCTCTACGACGTTCCTGATCAGACGCCGCGTTCGTTCAACGAAGGCTAGCTTGTCCGCCAGGCAGCTCTCAAGCAGAACACCAACGCCGTAGTGGCCGGTCAGATCGGCTGCCGCAGTAAGAGCTACGTACTCAGCAATGCGAAAATGGATCAGGTGGATGGCCTTGGCCAGGATGAAGAGGCGTTTGGCTGCGGGGGACTGTATCTCAGCGAGTTCCTTGCGGAAGTCCTCAACAAAAACATCGTGGAGGCGTCCACTGAGCTTCGCTGGCTGCTCGCCGATCAGCTTGAAGCACTGATCCAGCCTGGCAAGGAGCTGGTCTGATATGAAAACCCGTTGCTCCAGGGCTTCCTTTACGTCGGGATCCTGGGCGAGCTGGCTGATCTCTTGAAACACCTTGGACGCCCGCTCAGTGCCCTGCCTCACGTCGCTCAGCAGGTTTACGAAGACTTCCTTTGGATTCTTAGCTGCCATGATTCTTTCTCCTTTTTGTGATATTTGGCGCACATCAGGAAATCCCCACTCCCCCCGCAGGGATCACCCGATCGCCTTAAGAAGTATACTCTAATTCCGGGGCGATGTCTGTGACGTGGGTCACAAATCGTCAGCGTCAGCCGCCACGGTCAGTGGTTTGCTGACCGTGGGCTGCCTTACGGACCGCCCTCTCCCCAAGGGCGAGGGCTGTTATCACATCGGGGTCGACAAGCAATTCTATAAAGAACTAACCGGACGATACATGACAAACCCTTCATGTATATGCCACCCCGGGAGCGGCATGAGGTCGCAGACATCACAAACCGATGTCTGCGCCACCCGGCGGCTGGTCAGTTGGCGTCGGGTCGCATACATGACAAACCCCGCCATGTATGCGCGACCCCGGGGCGGTGTCTAACTACGTCCCAGATTCTTCCTTCGATCCGGACGAGATTTGCGATAGGATTAAGCTCCCGTCGACTCAGGTATAGGGAGGGTGTACCTTGTCCGATTTTCATCAGTCCGGAGTAGTCCCCACGCTGCATCGGCTTAATGATCGTCAGGTGGAAGCATTGGAAAGCGACCTGCGGGGATTTACCACGCGGCGACCCATCGCTCTCGTTCTGCCCGCTCTCTATTCGGAGTTCGAGGGCGAGGCCATGTCGCGCATTCTTGACGAGCTCGCACGCGCACCCTACCTGGGTGAGATCGTCGTGACGCTGGGCCCGGCGGATGCAACGCAGTTCGTGGAGGTGCGACGTCGCTTGTCAGGATTGCACCCGCAAGTGCGGGTGATCTGGAACAATGGCCCGCGCTTGCAAAAGATCTATTCGGACCTGCTGGCCGCACATCTCGGAGTCGGCGAGGATGGCAAAGGGCGCTCCTGCTGGATGGCCTACGGTTATGTTCTGGCCGGCGGCCGTTCAAGGATCGTCGCCGTTCACGACTGCGACATTATGAATTACTCCCGGGAGATGTTGGCCAGGCTCTGCTACCCTGTAGCGAATCCCCGCCTGGACTTTGTTTTTTCCAAGGGCTACTACGCTCGTGTGACGGACCGCATGCATGGCCGGGTGACGCGCTTGCTGGTTTCGCCACTCCTCGACGCCCTCGAATCTGTGCTGGGCTACCGTCCTTTGGTTCGCTATCTCGGCAGTTTCCGCTATGCTCTGGCTGGCGAGTGCTGCATGAGGACGGATCTCGCAAGCCTCAACCGTATTCCGGGAGACTGGGGGCTGGAAATTGGTGTTTTGGCCGAAGTCTATCGCAACTCCTCTCTCAAACGCATCTGCCAGGTCGAGCTGAGCGATAATTACGAGCACAAGCACCAGCGTCTCAGCCCAGACGAACCCGAAAAGGGTCTGATGCGGATGACGGTTGACATCGCCAAGACGCTCTTCCGAACTCTGGCCTCCGAGGGGGCCGTGCTGTCGGAAGGAGTTTTTCGCGCTCTTCAGGCTGGGTACCTCCGCACCGCAGAGGATTCCCTCACGCGTTACCGGGCTGATGCGGAGCTCAACGGGCTGAAGTTTGACATCCATGACGAAGAGGAAGCGGTGCATGCTTTTGCCCGCGCCTTGCGCATCGCCGCCGAGGCTTTTCTGGCGGACCCGCTGGGTGCGCCGCTCATCCCCAACTGGAACCGGGTGACTGCCGCCATCCCGGACATTTACGCGCAACTGAAGGCAGCCGTGGAACTGGATAACACAGCGAGAGCGACCAGTGTCTGAAGAGCTCCTGAATCAGGAAGTCAAACGCCGGCTGGCGGCAGTGGGTCCCGTCGATATTGTGGTAGGGATTCCCAGCTACAACAACGCACGCACTATCGGGCATGTGGTCCAGGCCGCCCAGGCGGGTGTGTTGAAGCACTTTCCTGACCAACGAGCGTTGATCGTGAACTCCGATGGAGGGTCCAAAGATGGGACGCGTGAGGTGGTGGAACAAGCCAATCTCGATACTCATCTCCTGCTCCTGGTCAAGTACCCTGTGTATCCTGTCCATCGCCTCACCACGCCCTATAACGGCATCCCAGGCAAAGGCAGCGCCTTCCGAACCATCTTCCAGATTATGGGGGAGGTTCACGCTAGCGCGTGCGCCGTCGTGGATTCCGACCTGCGGAGCATCACGCCGGACTGGATTGACCTGCTGCTGCGACCGGTCCTCGACCAGGGTTTCGACTATGTGGCACCGTACTACAAGCGCCACAAGCACGACGGTACAATCACCAACAGCATTGTTTATCCCCTCACCCGCGCGCTTTATGGCCGCCGGGTACGCCAGCCGATCGGAGGTGAGTTCGGAATCTCAAGCCGCCTGGCGCGTCACTTCCTGAGCCGCGACGTCTGGACGACGGACGTGGCGCGGTACGGAATCGACATCTGGATGACGACGACAGCTCTGGCAGAAGGCTTTCGCGTGTGTCAGTCTTACCTGGGGGCAAAGATTCATGACGCCAAGGATCCCGGCGCCGATCTGAGTGAAATGCTCGTGCAGGTGGTGGGTTCGGTTTTCGGATTGATGGAGCGCTATTCGAGCGTCTGGCCGAGCGTGCGCGGCTCAGAGCCTGCACCGTTGTTTGGATTTCCGTTTGAGGTTGGCCTGGAGCCGATTCCGATTAACATGTCGCGGTTGACAGCATCCTTTAGACAAGGTTGCCGCGACCTCGTCCCTATCTATCAGCGCTTGATGGCTTCCGACAGACTTCAGGCGCTCACGTCATGCGCCGCGCTACCGGATAACCAATTTGTTTTGCCCGATGATCTGTGGGCCTCGCTTGTCTACGATTTTGCGCTCGCCTACCATCAACGAGTGCTGGATCGTGGGCATCTGGTGAAGTCGCTAACCCCGCTTTATCTCGGCTGGGTGGCTTCCTTCGCCAATCGCACCGAGAATGACACAGCAGTCCAGGTGGAAGACCGGATCGAGAAACTCTGTCTGGTGTACGAGGACTTGAAGTCCGGTCTAATTCCCCGGTGGCGGCCTGCCGCTGGAGAAAAGAGGTGATCAATCATGAAAGGATTTTGGGAACAAGCGATCGTCCTGCCCTTGCAAGAACTCTACCGCCAGGCCATTCGAACCTTTCCCGGCTTGATGGCCATGCTTATCGTTATTATTCTGGGCTTGGCCGTCGGTTGGCTGGTCAAGGAAATCACCTATCGCGCTCTCCGCGCCCTGCGTTTTGACCGCCTCTGCGACCGGCTCGGCATCAGTGCGGTGATCGAAGGTCTGGGACTTGCGCGCTCCAGCTCCTACCTGGCGGGGCAGGTGGCGCAAGGGATAATCGTAGTGACGGCACTGTTGGGAGGTTTGAATGCCCTCGGCAGCCCTCTGGCTATGGATCTGGTAGCGCGAACCTTCCTG
>DATJKY010000234.1:0-8887 GCA_035490955.1 Terriglobia bacterium
TGCCAAGTCTGGTGGACCCCCAGGGAAGAGTTCGATTTGATCAGCCGCAGCCCTTCAGCCACCGCGAGCGGAGGGGGAAGAGACAGGAGACAGTGAACATGGTCGGGCCGGGGGTTCGAGTCCATCAGCTTACCGTGGATATTGCGGACGATCCCTCCCAGATAAGCGAGCCAGTCCGTGCGGAGGTGGGGTGGGAGGAGTGGCTGGCGGTCCTTGGTGGAAAAGATGACAGGGGTGAGCAGGTTGGCAAAGGTGTGAGCCATCGTCGGTCGCCCCTCCAGGGCTGGCACCATCTTAAGCCAACTCTTCGTCCCCACACGGCTCACGCCGTGGGCTATTCTCTATCGGCCCTCCGGGCCTGAGAGGTCATCTACCAGGACCGTCGAATGTAGAAACTCCAGGGCCACGCCTGAAGGCGTGCCCGGATACACAATGAATGCGACTTGAGAGCGATGCTCGCTGAATGAGTCGACTCATTTTTGTAACGCAACACTAGTTAGCTTGTCGATTCAGGACACCTTGCAAGGGCTTCCGCATGGCTTCTTCCCAAAACGTTCCTAGCGAGACCGGCGTGGAGAATTCTGTTGAGTCGCTTCTCCGTCAAATACCCTCGGTCGATTCTCTTTTGAGTCGGGCGGCACTGTGTACGCTGGAAGAGCGCTTGGGCCGGCCGACGCTGCTGGCGGTCACGCGCGACGTCCTCGAAAGGCTACGCACCCAAATCGCCAGCGGGCACTCCCTGACCTTTCCTTCTGACGAGGCACTGGAAGAGGAAATCACTGCGATGGCGCGGGCGCGCGTCGAGTTTTCACTGCTCCCGGTCATCAACGCTTCCGGAGTGATCCTGCACACCAATCTGGGACGAGCTCCCTTGGCCCGCGAATGCGTGGAGCGTCTCGCCGAAACTGCTACTCAGTATTGCAACCTGGAATACAACCTGGAAGGCGGGGAGCGCGGCGAACGTGACTCGCACACAGACCGTTTGTTCGCGCAGTTGTTGAGCGCAGAAAGGACCCTTGTTGTCAACAACAATGCGGCTGCGGTGCTCCTGGCGCTGAATAGCCTTGCGGAGGGCGGCGAGGTCGTCGTCTCGCGCGGCGAACTGATTGAGATTGGCGGCTCGTTCCGAATCCCTGACATCTGCGCCAAGAGCGGGGCCATCCTGCGTGAAGTAGGAACCACCAACCGAACCCGGCTCGCAGATTACGCCGCCGCCATTAATGAGCGCACACGGTTGCTAATGCGGGTTCACGCTTCGAACTTCCGCATCGTCGGTTTCACGGAAAAGCCCAGGCTTCAGGAGCTGGTGGAACTGGCGCGCCAGCGCAGTCTTATGGTGCTCGAAGATCTCGGGAGCGGCTGCGTGGTAGACATCGCGCCCCTGGGCTTACAAGAGGAGCCTCCCGTTGCCCCCAGTCTGAAGGCGGGCGTGGACGTGGTGACCTTCAGCGGAGATAAGTTGTTGGGGGGCCCCCAGGCGGGAATCCTTGCCGGCAAGCGCGAGCCACTGGCTCGCATCCGGAGAAACCCTTTGTTCCGCGCCCTGCGGGTGGACAAGCTCACCATCGCCGCGTTGGAGGCCACCATCGACTTGTATCTGCGCGGCAACCTGAGTGCGGTGCCAGCCTTGCGCATGATTTACATGCAGAAAGAGGAAATCGCCGCCCGCGCCGCACGCCTGGCGAGACGTATCGCTGCCCTCCCCGGGTTCCAGGTCGAACTCGAAGACGGTGAGTCGGTGATCGGCGGCGGCTCGACCCCCGGCCAGTCGATTCCCACTAAGCTGATTGCCGTAACCCATGCCCACCGTAGCGCGACTGAACTCGCAGCCTTGCTCCGAGAAAACCGCCCTCCGATCGTCACCCGCCTCGAACGTGACCGCGTGCTGTTTGACCTGCGCACGGTTTTCGAAAGCCAGGAGGAGGACGTCTTCCAAGCTCACCAAGGTCTGCAGTTGAGCGAACAGGCTTGAGAATCAGGGGATTGATAGAGCGAATGAAAGCTCTTTACTTCGACGGAACCCTTACGTTGCGCGAGACGGAGAGGCCACGGCGCGCCTCAGGCGAGGCTCTGCTGGCGGTGACGCTCGCCGGCATCTGCGGCACCGACCGCCAGATCCTCAACGGCTATTCGGGCTTCCGCGGCATTCCTGGACACGAGTTCGTGGGTGAAGTGGTGGAGTGTGACGACGCCGGCTGGATCGGTAAGCGAGTGGTGGGGGAGATTAACGTCACCTGCCAGTCCTGCCAGTGGTGTCGTCGCGGGCTTCGACGCCACTGCCAGCGCCGCACCGTGATGGGGATCATCAATCGGCCGGGCGCCTTCGCCGAGTTCGTCTCTTTGCCCGCGGCTAATCTTCACGAGGTCCCGCAGGAAGTTCCTGACGAAGCGGCGGTCTTTATCGAACCGCTCGCCGCCGCCTGCGAAATCCTTGAACAAATGCCGATTCCTGCCGGCACGCGGGTGGCTGTGCTCGGTGATGGAAGACTGGGACTGCTCGTCGCGCAAGTTCTACGGCACGCGCAAGCTCAAGTAACCGTAATCGGTCGCCACGACAGCAAGCTTAGTCTGGCAAGGGGATGGGGAATGAGCGTCGTCCACGCCGGCAAGCAGCCGATCCCGGCCAAAAGCTTCACGGTAGTGGTGGAGGCCACGGGATCACCGCAAGGACTGGACCAAGCCTTGCGCATCGTCGAGCCGCGCGGCACCGTGGTGATGAAGTCGACCTTCCACGAGCTCGCGCGTTTCGACACGGCGAAGCTTGTCGTCGACGAGATCACGCTACTCGGTTCCCGTTGCGGCAACTTTCCGATCGCAGTCGATCTACTGCGAAGCAAGCACGTCACAGTGCAGGAGCTTATCTCCAGGACCTTCCCGCTGGAAGCGGGCCTGGAGGCTTTCCACTATCTTGACCAAACGCCATGCCTGAAGGTTTTGCTCAAACCCGGCGCGTGAGAAGGAGACAAAAGGATTGTCGAGACTTATGAACTATGCCGCGAGCCGAACGCCGTTCTTTGCGGTCTGCGCTTTGGCTATCAGCCTGGCTGTCAGTGTGCGTTTCGACTCTCAGTTGGCAGGTGAAGAGGCAAGCCGCGCCACCTGCGACGCGCTCGAGCGCGAATTCGTGACCGAGATCAACCGCCTGCGCACGAATCCCGACTCTTACGCCCAGTTGCTCGAGCAACGCCGAAACCAGTATGACGGAACCAAGCTGACCCTCACAGGCCAAGGATACGCATTTACGGTGATAACGAAAGAAGGTTGGCCCGCCGTCGAAGAAGCGATCCAAGTGCTTCGAAGCACTCTTCCCCTGGCAGCGTTGAATGTTTCCGAGGGGCTCGCGCTCGCGGCGCGCGACCACGCCAGGAACCAAGCCGGGCAGCAGCACGCTAGCCATACAGGCTCAGATGGCAGCACCTTCATTGAAAGAATCAGCCGACACCTTCAAAATGTTGACTCGGCCGGAGAGAGTATTACCGTGGGCGGCGTTCCTTCGGCAAGCGAAGTCGTGCAGAAGTCCTTGATTGACGATGGTGTCAAGAACCGTGCTCACCGCCTTGACCTGCTCAGCAAGCACTTCAGTCTGATCGGAGTTGCGTGCGAACCCCAGGCGCACTACGGCTTTCTCTGCGTCGTGGACTTTGCTTCGCAGGTTGGGCGCGCCACCGCCAGCCAGTGACTCCGCCAACGCTTCCGTCCCCGGGGCATGGAGGGTGCGAAAAAATCGCGGCTCTGCCGTCTGCTGTGCGGAAAGGCTCAGAAGGTGTGAAAAAAATCGACGACGCCGTTCGTAGAGGCCGCCTTTAGGCGGGCAACTCTTTGAAACGAAAGTGCCGGGCTAAAGCCCGCCCCTACGAAAACAGGCCAAACCGCGATTTTTTTCATACCTGCTCAGCCTTTCCGGCCGAGCCTGCCAAAAGAAAAGCAATAAGGCGTTTGGGGCGCTTTCCCGGAAAGCCGGAGGCTTTCCGCACAGCAGGCGGCAGAGCCGCGAGAGGCCATCGCTGACGGTCGCAGGCCAGCTTTTCGCGTCTTCATGTGGCTCGGAGCGCAAAATAGCAATTTGAGGTGAACGCAATGAAATATCGCAGGTTCGGGCGCACCGGTTGGATGGTGAGCGAAGTCGGTTACGGCATGTGGGGCATGGGGGGCTGGACAGGTTCTGACGATGACGAGTCCTTGAAGTCCTTACAGCGTGCGGTGGACCTGGGGTGCAATTTTTTCGACACCGCCTGGGCGTATGGCAACGGCCACAGCGAGAAACTGCTGGGCCGACTGCTGCGCGCCAATCCCGGCCGCCGGCTCTACACCGCCACCAAAATCCCACCCAAGAATCTGCGTTGGCCCAGCGTGCGAAGCTTCACGCTGGATGACTGCTTTCCCCCTGATCACATCGAGAAATACGTGCATTCGAGCCTGGAAAACGCCGGTCTTGAGAGAATCGATCTCATCCAGTTTCACACCTGGGAGGATGGCTGGATGGATGATGAGCGATGGCTGACGAAAATGGATGAACTCAAGCGCCAGCGATTAGTTCACGCTATCGGCATCAGCATTAACCGCTGGGAGCCTTGGAACGGCGTGCGCACTGTACGCGCCGGCGCCGTGGATGCGGTGCAGGTCATCTACAACATCTTCGATCAGAATCCGGAGGACGAACTCTTTCCCGCCTGCCGCGACATGGACGTGGGAGTGATCGCCCGCGTTCCCTTCGACGAGGGCTCGCTCACAGGAAGCCTCACCAAGCAGAGCGTGTGGCCTCAAGGGGACTGGCGCAACACCTACTTTGTCCCGGAAAACCTGAACGCCACCGTGGATCGCGTGGAGGCTCTGAAGCGTTTGGTCCCGTCGGGCTTGACATTACCCGACGTGGCGTTGCGATTCATCTTGGTGAATCATGCAGTAAGTACCATCATCCCCGGCATGCGTAGGGTCTCGCACGTGAAGTCCAACGCCGCCGCCAGTGAGGCCGGGCCGCTGCCTGAGACCCTCTACACGGACCTGCGCAAACACCGATGGGATCGACAGCCGACGAATTGGTCGCAGTAAGCAGCGATCCCCGCCCGGGATGTCATCCCGAGTTTCATATGGGCCTTCGGCCCACCCATATGGATGAAAGTCCTCGGGATCTGTCATTCCGAGCGCAGCGAGGAATCTGCTTTTCTTCATTTTCAAAAAGCAGATTCTTCGTCGCTTCGCTCCTCAGAATGACAGCGCAGCGAGGGATCTGCTTCTCTTCGCTGCACAGGAAGAAGTACAACAGATGACACAGATTCGAAGGATAAACGCAACCCGCACAACCCGTCGATTCTTCCATGCCAGTTGTTTTTCCTCGCTCCGCCGCCTTGACTTTCGACCCTTCACCGTCGACTGTCAACTGCTCCTGGTGTTGGCAATAACGCTAGGCGCCGGTGTCGCCTGGGGACAAGAGAAGAAGCCCAAGGCACTGCCACCGCCGCCCCCTGACCTGCCCGGGCACGTGAACTACCTGGCCAAGCAGCTTATTGGCGTGCCGCTGGACGAGTCGGATCCCCTCACCAGCCGGATTCAGAAGCTGGTGCTTGACCACCTCGACGAATGGATGGCCAGCCGTACGCCCAGCGTTGTGGAGCCGCGGCGAGAGCTGGAAAGGGTCTTCGCGCTGCTTCGCAATCCGCTTTCTGCGGATGCGAACAGTTTTTCCCAGCCCTGGAAGAGCGAAACGCTGATCGGCGTCGGTTACACCTTGAGATGGACCGACTACAACCGGGTGAACGTGCTGGCGCTGTACGAGAACCGGGACGCTAAGTCGCGTCGCGTGGCGCTCTCGAACTTCGTCCCTCATACCGACCAGCACTACGAGATCCTGCCCTCTCCGGAGTCGGGAGATTTCCGGTTCTTGGTCTATGGATTCCGCACCGGCAAGAGCCAGCTTCGACTGTCGGCGAATCTCTACGACTTTGATGGTCAGAACCTCAAAACCGTGTGGGAGACGCGCGATGTCTACGACGGCAAAATCGACGTCGACAAAGATCGGGTGGTTATCCGCTATCTCAAGGAAGACGAGTACATCCGCGAGACAGCCCAGCGGCGCAAACCACCGCGTTACGAAGCAACATACAAGGAGACTTCACAAGGACTAGAGCTCGTGGCCGATCGGCAGATCCCCTTTTAGTTTAGTTTAGCAGTCTGATGAAAAACGCGCCGACGATGTCATCCCGACTTCGGCCCACCAATGGACATGAAGGTCCCCCGGCCTCTCATTCCGAGCGAAGATTGACATGAGCCTCGGCTCACCACTCTGCATGAAAATGCGCGAAGCGCTGTGGAGTGCGGTAGCTTGCTACCGCTTTCGCTCAGGCCAGCTTGCTGGCCGTGGAAGGGTATACCGTGCCTTTGGAGAGCGAGGCCGCGAGCGAGCTCGCGGGGTCAAAGCGGCAGCAAGCTGCCGCACTCCACAGCGCCTGCGGCGCTTAACTCCTGTGTTTTCAATCGAGGCAGCGAGGAATCTGCTTTTCTTGTTTTCGACTGCAAGGCTTCGCTACGCTCCGTCGGAAGTCATCCAACCGCTCTGTCATTCCGAGGAGCGAAGCCCCGCACCGTCTGGTGCAGGGCGTACCGACGAGGAATCTGCTTTAGCGAGAAGAAGATGAGAAGCAGATTCCTCTCCCGCGGCTGCGGGATCGGAATGAAAGGTGGGGAGACTTTCATCCTTATGGGTGGGCCGAAGGCCCATGTAGCAGTCGGAATGACATGCTCGGGGTTTCTGATCAGCCTCCTAAGCTGAGGTGCGTTGTTGTGGAGGATATGTGCCATGCTACGAAGATCGCTCGTCATGCAGGCTGTTCTTCTCTCTGTCGTGCTGCTCAGCAGTGCGACCTGTATCCTTGAGGCCCAGGCCACACCTGCAACATCATTGCTCGTCCTCGCCAAGCGTGACAGGTCCTTGGCGATCGTCGATCCCACAAGCCTAAAGGTTGTAGCCCGGGTCCCTGCCGGGCCGGATCCCCATGAAGTGGTCGCGTCTCTCGACGGCAGGTTCGCTTTTATCTCGAATTACGGCTTCGGGGCATACAACACCCTCTCGATAGTCGATCTCGTCGGGCAGGAGCCGTTGCTTCCAATAGACCTCGGCGCCTTGCATGGGCCCCATGGGCTCGCGTTTGCCGCCGGCAAGGTGTATTTCACAGCTGAGGTGAATAAGGTGATTGGCCGATACGACCCCGCCACTTATAAGGTCGACTGGATCCTCGGTACAGGCCAGAACCGGACGCACATGATTCTCGTCTCGAAAGACCTCGACCGGATTTTCACTTCAAACACCGTCTCCGCTACTGTGAGCATCATCGAGAAAACTGCCGGCGGATTCGGACCCCCAGGACCCAACGGTCCAGGCGGGCCACCCGGGGCCCCACCCAATGGTCCTGGGACCCCTCTAGGCCCGGGAACAGCGGATTGGAACGAAACGGCCGTCGCCGTGGGCAGAGGCTCCGAAGGGTTTGATGTGTCTCCTGATGGCAAAGAACTCTGGGTCGCAAACGCCCAGGACGGAACAATTTCCATCATCGACATTGCCGGCAAGAGGGTGACTCGAACCTTGGACGCCAACGTCCGTGGGGCCAACCGCCTGAAGTTCACCCAGGACGGAAAATTTGTTTTCGTCTCCTGCTTGGGCGGAGAGAATTTGGTGGTGTTCGACTCGAGCTCTCGGGCGGACTTCAAACGAATTAAGCTTGGGCGGGGAGCGGCTGGCATCCTAATGCAGCCCGACGGTTCGCGCGCTTATGTTGCCTGCAGTCCCGACAATTACGTCGCGGTCATCGATTTGAAAACCCTCGAAATCATCGGCCGTATTGAGGCCGGCCGGGAGCCCGACGGTCTCGCTTGGGCGACGCGGCAGTAGCACGTTGGTGAAAAAGGCAATTCAGGGACTCGGCAGGGCGGGGCTTCGCGGCGGGGCTGAAGCCCCGCCCTTCCGGAGCGCGCCCCGACACAGGTCCATGCCAGCATTACAACAATCTCTTGCCTCGAAAGCCCTTGGATGACTATCATGACTACGATGACCTGTCAAATGCTGGAGAGGGGTATGGGTACACACAAGTGGACGGTCGCCGAGGCAAAAGCAAAATTCAGTGAAGTAATCGAGCGGGCGCAATCAGACGGGCCCCAGACCATCACTCGCAAAGGCCGCAGGGCGGCAGTGGTGGTAGGAGCCGAGGAATGGGAGCGCAAGACCAAGCGCCGGGGCAACCTGGCGGAGTTCTTCGCCTCTTCCCCGCTGCGTGGAGGTGGGTTCGAGATCAAGCGCGTGCCCGGCCGGCTGCGTAAGGCTGGGCTATGAGCTTTCTTCTCGACACCAACGTCGTTTCAGACTGGACGAAGCCGAATCCGAATCCTGGCCTGATTGCTTGGCTGGAAGAAGTCGATGAAGACCGGGTTTACCTCAGCGTAGTCACGCTGACTGAGCTCCGCTATGGCATCGAACGCTTGGCGGTTGGCAAAAGGCGCAAGCGACTTGATGACTGGCTGCAACATGAATTGCCGCTCCGGTTTGAAGGAAGAATTCTGAGCATTGACAGCACGGTTGCAGATGCTTGCGGTAAGCTCGTGGCACACCGGGAGGCGCTGGGTCGCCCCATCGGAGCCATGGATGCGTTCCTCGCTGCTACCGCCGAAGTCCATCACCTGACATTAGTTACGAGGAATGATTCGGATTTCGATCTTACGGTACGCTCAATTCTGAACCCCTGGGCCGAGCACTAAGATCGGGCTCCTCTGGGGCCGCGTCGCGGCGGAGGCTTGCTAGGGCCTGTGAAAGGACACTCCGTATAGGCGAAGATGCGGTCCTGGGGTAAGCCCTCAGTCAGCCCGTCGCCAAGTCCAGTCACCAGGTTTCCCGCGTATTTGT
>DATJKY010000235.1:0-7372 GCA_035490955.1 Terriglobia bacterium
CTCGGTCGCTTGGTCGATGACATCTCCCGGGCGTTCGCCTGGTCCACCTGCCGCGCCTATTGTTCCAATCGCTCCTGCCTCGATCTCACGACGCTTGACCAGTAACATCTGCCGGTATCGGTCCAACTCTTTCGCGTTCACGCTCACACGCCCCCCTTCTCAGTAGTCCCGCCTCGCCACCCGAAAGTCATAAGTAGACTGGCCAGAGCGACGGGTCCCAAGAAGACGCGAGGAACACGATCTGCAAGGCGTTATGTGGTTCTGCCATGGAATCAGCCCTCCCTAGTTTGAAGTTGTCCAAGCCTACTCCCGGGAATCGTTCTCGTCAACCGATGTGTGCGACCCTATGGAGCCGCGTTAACATCGGCACATCAAAATCATCGTGCAAGACATGCCCTTCTTCTGAAATCACGTATCGCGTCGACGAGTAGTGATGGTAGAATATCGACCATGGCGATCTCACCCAAGTTCTCCAATCGTATTGAGATTCTGCAGGGCACCCTGGACATGCTGATTCTGCGCACCCTCGTACTCGGTCCGGCTCACGGCCACCAGATCGCTAAGCACATTCAACGCAGCACCGAAGACGTGTTGCAAGTGGAACACGGCTCTCTCTATCCTGCTCTTCACCGCCTTGAGCGCAAAGGGTGGATCTCGTCCCAATGGGAAACGCCGCCGTCCGGGAAGCGTGAGTTTAGATACTACCGGCTTACCGCAACGGGCCGGAAGCAGTTTGCAGCCCAAGAGTCAAAGTGGAAGCAACTGGCGGAGGCCGTCGCGCGCGTCATGTGGCCAGCGGCTGAGCAGGGCTGATCAGAGGATGTGAAGAAATCGTGGTTCTGCCGCCAGCAGTGCGGAAATCTGTCGCAGGCGGAGGCGTCGGAGGCGTCCCCTTGCTTGCGGAAGATCGCCCCGGGATGTACACTGAACCGAAGCCGCAAGATCGCGAACTTAAGAGGGAGGGAACAACCATGAGGCCTCTGATTCGCAGCGAATGGGTGCGCCGGCGCACGGGTCCGGTGGTGACGCAGATGCACTATGCGCGCCAGGGGACGATCACCGAGGAAATGGCGTTCGTCGCGCGGCGGGAGAACCTGCCGGCGGAGACAATTCGCGCCGAGGTGGCGCGCGGGCGCATGATCATTCCCGCCAACATCCGCCACGTGGAACTGGAGCCGATGTCCATCGGCATCGCCGCGCGGTGCAAGATCAACGCCAACATCGGCAATTCCTCCGCCGCGTCGAACATTGATCAGGAAGTGGAGAAGCTGCACACGGCGGTGCACTACGGTGCCGACACGGTGATGGACCTCTCCACCGGCGGCGCTATTCACGAAATCCGCGAAGCTATAATCCGCCACAGCCCGGTGCCCATCGGTACGGTGCCCATTTACCAGGCGATCTCGCGCGTCACCCACGTGCGCGACTTGACGCCCTCGCTGATGCTGGAAGTAATCGAAGAGCAGGCGGAGCAGGGCGTCGATTACATGACCATCCACGCCGGCGTGCTGCGCGACCACCTACCGTTGACCCGCCGGCGCATCACGGGCATCGTCAGCCGGGGCGGGGCGCTGATGGCACAATGGTGTGTGGAAAACAACGAGGAGAATTTCCTTTACACCCACTTCGAAGATATCTGCAGGATCTTTCAGAGATACGATGTGTCGTTCTCGCTAGGCGACGGGCTGCGGCCGGGATGCATCGCTGATGCCAGCGACGCGGCACAGTTTGCCGAGCTCAAGGTGCTCGGCGAACTAACCAAGAAAGCCTGGGAATACGACGTGCAGGTGATGATCGAAGGTCCGGGGCACATTCCCATGGACCAGATCAAGCTGCAGGTAGACAAGGAAATCGAGATGTGCCACGAGGCGCCTTTCTATACCCTGGGTCCGCTCGTCACCGATATCGCCCCCGGCTTCGACCACATCACCTCCGCCATTGGCGCGGCCATGATCGGCTGGCATGGCGCCTCCATGCTCTGCTACGTCACGCCCAAGGAACACCTGGGCCTGCCCAACCGCGAGGACGTTCACCAGGGCATCATCGCTTATAAGATTGCCGCCCACGCTGCAGACTTGGCACGACATCGGCCCGGCGCCCGCGACCGTGACGACGCCATCTCCTATGCGCGCTTCCTCTTCGACTGGAACAAGCAGTTCGAGCTTTCCCTCGACCCCGAGACGGCGCGCTCCATGCACGACGAGACGCTGGCCGACGACTACTACAAGGACGCGGCGTTCTGCTCCATGTGCGGGCCAAAATTCTGCTCCATGAATACCACGCAGGTGATGGAGAAACACTTGGGCCTTGACCAGAAGGAACGGGAGGAGAAGTTTGCCGAGTTGCTGGAAAAGGTGCAGGCCTGAAGGGTAGGTGGTAGCAGCCCAACGCATTTTTGTTTCGGTGACGTTTGTTCTTCAAACTGTAGACTAGACTACAGAGAAGCGGGACCACGCGCAGGATAACCGTTTTCGAGGACCTATCATGCAAAACGACGTACTGGAGGTTGCCGGAAGAAAATTCCGTTCTCGCCTGATCGTGGGAACCGGCAAATACCGCAGCTTCCAGGAAATGGCGCGAGCACACGAGGCCTCGGGAGCGGAGGTGGTGACGGTGGCCGTGCGGCGCGTGAACCTGACTGACCGCAGCCAGGAATCGATGCTCGACTACATCGACCGCAGCAGATACTTCATTCTGCCCAACTCGGCCGGTTGCTACAGCGCGGATGAGGCCATTCGCGCCGCGCGCCTGGCGCGAGAAGTCGGACTCTCGAACTGGATCAAGCTGGAAGTGATCGGCGACGAGAAGACGCTATTCCCGGACAATTTTGAGCTGGTGAAGGCGACTGAGATCCTGGTACGTGAGGGGTTCGTCGTACTTCCCTATACCAATGACGATCTCATCGCCGCCCGACGACTGATTGATGCCGGCGCCTCCGCCGTCATGCCGCTGGGAGCGCCCATCGGCTCCGGGCTGGGCATCCAGAATCCTGCCAACATCCGCATCCTCCGCGAGATGATTGCCGAAGTCCCCCTCATCCTGGATGCGGGGGTGGGGACCGCCTCCGATGCAGCTATTGCCATGGAACTGGGGTCAGACGCGGTGCTGATGAATACTGGCATCGCCTGCGCCGAGGACTCGGGGCTGATGGCGGAGGCCATGAAGCACGCCGTCATCGCCGGACGCCAGGCGTACCTCGCCGGCCGCATGTCGAAGAAACTTTATGCCACCGCGTCAAGCCCGCTTGAGGGCGTGGTGCGCTAGTACTTCGTGTCGCAGGTTCGTGTGACGGTGCCGAAGCTAACGCTCATTTCGCGTCACGAAGTGCTAGCGTCGCCGCCCACACGTTTACCGTGACATTACTATAGAATTCCGTAGACTACGAGACCGCTTTTGGTTCCGACGTAAACCTTGCCATGGACAACCATGGGGACTGAGAACCTGGTGCCCCGCCCGAGTTTGTCCCGCGTCGCATTTTGGCTGCTGTTGTACAGCTCATTCGACACGTCGCTAGCGTCATAGGCGTGGAGCACGGCGCTGGGGTTGGCCGTCGTCCCTTGTTCGATTGCCCAAACGATGCCGTTCGTTGAACCGTTGGCCGAGATTGACGGCGTGCTTCCCGTATTGAGCTTCGTCGGCGACTCTGAGACCGGCAGGGTTGATAGCAATCCGTTGGTAAGGCTATACCTGTCGAGGAAATCGGCCCAACCTGAAAGGTAAACAGCATTGTTGAAATACGCCGCACTGCCGTAATAGCCTTTGATGGAGCCGGTCACCGTCTGAATAACGTTGTTGCCGGCGGCATGGAACTTGCTCATGTGATCCCGGTTAACAACGTAGATGATTCCCTGCTTGCCGGCGCTGATGATTTCGTTAGGGAACGCCCCACTCTGCTTGGGAGGAATCAGCCCCGCTCCCGACCCCAAGTCAAGATCGAGGCTGTCCAACGTCGCCTGATTGTCGGGTGTGAAGTAGTCCAACACGGACAGGCCACCCGTGGCGCTCAGCTTCAAGAAGCTGTCACCGTAGTCGACGCCCCCGATCGTATTGGCGTCGAAGGTGCCGTTTCCAGTTTGCAGGAAAATGTTGCCACCCGGACCGGCGGCGAGACCACCACCGCCTTGCCAGATGCCTCCCTGCGAGCCGTTGGGCGTGTCATTAAAGACCGCTACTTGCTGGAGTGTTGAGGCGGCGTAACCCAGAACCCAGCCGTGATAATTGTCGCGGTCCCCGAACGACGCCCAGCCTATGTAAACCACCCCATTGGCCAGCAGCAAGGCGGGCCGCTGATTTTGGATCAGGGGATCGAACGCGATGGTCCCACCCACACTTCCGGCTCCGGTACCCTGAACGGAGGCCTGAATAACCACCGGTCCCCCGAACTTTTCCGCCCCCGTGGTAATGTCCAAAGCGTGAAGTCGCTGGAAATAACTGCCATTCTCCTTGGTGAACGCCACGACGTACAGCGTTTTGCTCGCCGAACCGATAACCGGGGTTCCCGTGATTCCGGCCACCGGACCTACGGGGCAGGCTGGGATGTCCGCGCAAGGCACCGCCGTGATTCCCTGCACCGAATTGGTAAAGTCTCGCCGCCACAGTGGCCTCGTAGGCGTGCCGTCGGCGTCGAAGGCATACACGCTGTCATTTTCGGTCGCCACGTAAACCACGTTGTGCGTCCCCTGGCCGGGAATACTGACGTTGGGGACGTAGAGTGGCTGAGCGAAGGTCTGCCCGTCCAGAGGACGGGTGAATTTCTTGCCGAACTGCGTCGAGTTGACGTTGGCGGGGGTGAGGATGGTTTCCCGCAAGTTCTGTCCGGTGCGGGAATTGTCGTTATGCCAGGTAAGCACGCTCTGCGCCGGAGCTGCCGGTGAAAACAGCACGAGCATTGCGGCAAAGATGGTTAGACGACCGGAGTGACTGCGACACGTTCTGATTAGCATCGATTTCCCTCCAACCGGCAGGCTGAGCTTTGCCTGACTGGCGCGGCAGCGTTTACTTTGAAGGAGTCTGCAGCTTGCTGTCAAGTCACACCGTCTGGATCGGGGTAGAGCGAAGGCCACAATGGCGTCGCTCAATGACTCTTCTCTGATCTTGGCGTGACCGCCCGGCGGCAATCACCACGTATTGCTTGCCATGCGCGCTAAGGCGGTAAGTCATCGGCGTGGCGTGGCCGCTCGCCGGAAGCTGAGCTTTCCAGAACTTCTTTCCAGTCACCACGTCGAAGGCGCGGATGAACGGATCAGAGTGCCTGGCAATCAAGACCAAGCCTCCCGCCGTAACGAACGGGTCCGCCCAGCTGAGAGTTCCTAGGGGAGCGCCGCGCTGGCCGGGTCGAAGGAGCCGAGCGGAACCTGCCAGCGGGTCTTGTTCTCGATCATATCCACCGCGTTGTGCATTCCCCAGGCGGCGGGACACACGGCAACAGTTGGAGGGCGAGAGAAGCGGGGGTGCGAAAATTAAACCGAGGTATCGGCCTCCACCTGCCGCTCCTGCCGGCCCGCTATGATAGAATCGGAGGCGAACCGGGGCCGGCGATGAAACAAGATGTGCGAGTGCACAAGACGGCTTGTCCCCTGGATTGCCCGGATACGTGCGGCGTCCTGGTGACGGTGGAGGATGGACGGGTCACGCGTCTACAGGGCGACCCTAAGCACCCCTTCACCCGCGGGTTCCTTTGTCACAAAGTAGCGCACTACGATCGGCGGCTCTATTCGCCCTTGCGCGTGCTATACCCCCAGCGGCGCGTGGGCGCTAAAGGGGAGGGCAAGTTCACCCGCATCACCTGGGACGAGGCCTTGAACGAAATCGCGTCCCGGTTCAAGGCTATCCTGGCCAGCGACGGTGGTGAGGCCATTCTGCCCTATTCCTACGGCGGCTCGCTTGGCATCGTGCAGCGCCTGTCCGGCCATCGCTTCTTCTATCGGCTGGGTGCCAGCCGTCTCGCGCGAACCATTTGTGACGTGGCTGCCATGGCAGGCTGGGAGATGACCATCGGCAAGGGCATCTCCACGGACCTCGTACAGGCCGCTCATTCTGACTTCATCGTCATCTGGGGAATGAACATTGCCGCCACCAACGTGCACTTTGTTCCCATCGTCAAGGAGGCGAAGAAGCGCGGGGCGCGCGTAGTGCAGATCGACCCCTACCGCAACCGCAGCTCGTATCTGGCCGACGAGCAGATCATGCCCCGCCCGGGCACCGACGGCGCGCTGGCGCTGGGCCTGATGCACGTGCTCGTGGCCGAAGACCTGGTCGACCACGACTACATCGCAAGGCACACGCTAGGCTACGAGGCGCTGCGGGAGCGGGTCCTCAAGGAATACCCGGTGGACAAGGTGAGCCACATTACCGGCGTTCCCGAAGACCAGATTGTAGGGGTCGGGCGCGGCTACGGCAGGGCGCGGGCGCCTTTCCTGCGGGTGGGCTTTGCGCTTACCCGGCACGAGAACGGCGGCATGGCCATGCGCACCATTGCCTGCCTGCCCGGCTTGGTGGGCGCCTTCCGCAAGCCCGGCGGAGGCGCGCACCACGAAACAGCGGATGCCTTCGAGTTCAACTACGAGCGCCTGAAAGGCGAAGACCAATGCAAGCCTGCCACACGCGAAATCAACATGGTAAAGCTGGGTGAGGTGTTACTTGAAGAGAAGAACCCGCCCGTCAAGGCGCTGTACGTCTACAACTGCAACCCCGCCGCTGTTACCCCCGACCAGAGGCGGGTCCGCGCCGGCCTGCGTCGCGACGACCTGTTTACCGTGGTCCACGAGCAGGTTCACACCGAGACCGTCGATTTTGCCGACATTGTGTTGCCCGCGCCCACTTTCCTCGAGTACCTCGACCTGTGCAAGAGCTACGGGCACTACTACCTGCAGATGGCGAAGCCCGTCATCGCCCCTTTGGGCGAAGCGAAACCCAACATGGAAGTGTTCCGGCTGCTGGCCCGCCGCATGGGCTTTACTGAGGCCTGCTTTGACGATGACGAGCGAGACCGGATGCGGCAGGCGCTGGATACGTCCTCGAAATTCCTCGCCGACATCGATTTGGAAAAGCTCGAGTCCGGCGAGCCGCAGCGGGTCAACATTGCGGCCGACGCTGATCCTTTCGCGGCGGGCTTCTACACGCCCTCGGCCAAACTGGAGTTTTATTCCGAGAAGATGGCGAGGCTCGGTTTCGACCCCTTACCGTCTTACACGCCGTGCTCGGCGAATCCCGAAAACCACGCATGGCATGAAAAATATCCACTGCAGTTGCTGGCGCCGCCGTCGGTCCATTTCTTGAACTCCACTTTCGGCGTGGTGGACGAGCAGAGGCGCCGCATGGGGGAGCCATCCATCAAGATTCATCCGGCCGATGCCAGCGCTCGCAACATCGC
>DATJKY010000236.1:0-6752 GCA_035490955.1 Terriglobia bacterium
TTTAGGGCTTTAGCCTCTGGAGTCTGACTTCAGTGGCTAAAGTCGTTCTTCTCTCGATCATGCTTCGGCACGGCTGAAGAGGTTGCGGAAAAAGTGATGTGGTGCGCTCCAGAAGGGCGGGGCTTCAGAGTCTGTGTGAAACTGGTGTTCTATATCAGGGCACGCCTTGAGGCGTGCCGAACGCAGCGGTCTACGACCCAAGGCCTTTTAGGCCCTGATTTTGGGCCGACAGCGGCTAAAGCCGACTGAAGGGAGGGTCACTCGCGGCACGACGAACTGGTGCCCTGATACACTCCGACCGCCAGTTTTCACACAGACTCCTCAGCCCCGCCACGCCGAGGCCCTCAATAACGTTTTTTCCGCAGCCTCTTAAGCCCGCAGACGAACCGGTAGGGAACAATAACCGGCTGCAATTTTGATTCGGAAATCATCTAGAATTGGACGTGCTTCAAGGACCGCGAGATGTCCGAAACGATTCCCTACGGTAGCAACGGCTTACCAGACAGCCAAGCCTTCCCCTCCCAGGACCTGCCCGTGGATACGCGCGAGCCGGTGGCGCTGGAACCGCTGGATTCCGCGCCCACGCACCGGCTGGGAGAGTGGGCCGCGACCGCAATCTGCGGTAACGATATCACGTCCTCTTGCCTCTACGTAGCTGCTCTCAGCGCCATCTATGCCGGCAAGTACGCGCCACTGTGTCTGCTGCTGGTGGCGGGCGTGCTCTATCTCTACCGGTGGATCTACGCTGAGGTGGGAGATGCCCTGCCGCTCAATGGCGGCGCTTACAACTGCCTGCTGAACACCACCAACAAGTTTCGCGCCTCCATGGCGGCGTGCATGACCATTCTTTCGTACATGACTACGGCTGTGATTTCCGCCACCGAGGCCATGCATTACGCGAAGAACCTCATACCCGGCCTACCCACTTTCCTGGCAACCATTGCGTTGCTCGCCCTGTTTGCAGTGCTAACGATCCTTGGGATTACGGAATCCTCCAACGTCGCCATAGGCATCTTTGCTTTCCATACGCTGACCCTAACGTGTTTCTGTCTCCTTGGGGGTTTCTTCATCGCTCGCGATCCTTCTGTCTTGATCGCAAACTGGAGGGAGCCCTCCGTACACAGCTTCCGCACCGCACTTTTCTTCGGTTTCGCAGCGGCACTGCTAGGGATCAGCGGGTTTGAAAGTTCGTCAAACTTCATCGAGGAACAAAAAGAAGGAGTTTTTCCAAAAACTCTGCGCAACATGTGGGTGGCCGTCACGGTTTTCAATCCGCTGATTTGCCTGCTGGTGCTCGGGGTCCTGCCGCTTGAAGAGGTGCAAGGGTACAGCGAGGACCTGCTCGCTGTCTCCGGCGGCCGAATGGCAGGTGGCTGGTTTCGGGGCGCGGTTTCTCTGGATGCGGCACTGGTCTTGTCGGGAGCCGTGCTGACCGCTTACGTGGGAGTCATCGGCCTCGTTAAGAGACTCACGCTCGACCGCTGTTTGCCGCAGCTCCTCCTCAAAGAGAACCGTTGGCGCCGTACCAGCCACCGCATCATCCTCGGATTCTTTCTTTTGTGCGCTTCCATTCTCTGGATCACCGGAGGGCATATCGAGACGCTGGCAGGCGTTTACACAATTTCCTTCCTTGGCGTGATGGCCTTGTTTGCCATAGGCAACATCCTGCTCAAGATCGAGCGAAGCGAACTACCCCGACGCTACCGCGCGGGATGGATGACGGTTTTGACCGCTCTTGCGGCCATCTTGCTTGGCTTGCTCGGCAACGTACTCTTACATCCCCGCTACTTCCTCGTGTTCGTGGCCTACTTCCTGCCGGCTGCCGGGTTGATTTCCATCATGCTGTGGAGGAAGAGCATCCTCAAGCTGCTTCTGTTCGTATTGCGCGCCGCGGTCAACACTCTGAATACCTACAACCGGAAGGTCAGCCAGGCTATCCTCGGTAAGATCGATGAGATCAACAGGGAGGGTATTGTCTTTTTCACGAAGGGCGATAGCCGAGAGTCCCTCAATGAGGCGATGCTTTACGTTCGCAAGAACGAGCAGACCAAACGGCTCCGGGTGGTTAACGTCTACGAGAAGGAAAGCGACATCCCGCCGCAATTGGCCCGCGACCTGGCCTTCCTCGACGAAGTTTACCCGGAAATCGAAATCGAGTTCGTTACCGTGCGAGGCACCTTCAGTCCCGAGCTGATCGAACGGCTCAGCCGGGACTGGCGCATTCCCAAGAACTACATGTTTATAGGTTCCCCGTCGGGCCGCTTTCCTTACCGTGTCTCGGAACTCGGGGGAGTTCGCCTTATCATTTGAATGCCGACACCTGCAGCACTTCCCTCGTTTTTGATCTTTGCCGGGACTTACCTGGTTCTCGCCTTGGGCAGGCTGCCCGGCTTTCGCGTTGGCCGGACCGGCGCCGCGATTATCGGCGCGACGCTCATGGTCGCGGTGAACGCACTGACGCTGCCCGAGGCCGTGGAAGCCATCAACACGGACACCATCCTTGGACGCGGCGCACCAGAAAGGCGTCGTTCACCGCGACATCAAGCCGGCGAATATTCTCATCACCACGCGGCAATAGCCATCGGTATACTGCTGCTGGTTTGACCTTCCGCGCGCTCATCTGTTAACTTAGTAGTTTGCGGCTTTGGGTTTCGCAGCGTAATCGCGCCATGCTTAACATTGAGCTCACATTCCCCGATGGGACCACGAAGGAATATCCCCGCGGGATCACTGCTCTGGAGGTGGCGAAGTCGATTGGACCGCGCCTGGCGGCTGAGGCTTTGGTGGCGAAGGTTGACGGCCATTTGGTGGATCTCTCCGCTCCGCTCGAGGCAAGCGGTCCCATTCAATTCGTCACCCCGGGTTCCCCTGAAGGGCTGGAGGTCTACCGGCACTCGTCGGCGCACCTTTTGGCTGCAGCCGTCACTGAACTCTTCTCGGACGCCCATCCCGGGGTCGGCCCGCCCACGGAGAGCGGCTTTTTCTACGACTTCTATCGGGAAAAGCCTTTCAGCGAAGAGGATCTGAAGAAAATCGAAGCGCGGATGCACGAGCTCGTCAACGAGGATTTGCCGTACGAGCGCCTTCATTATCCGAAGGAGGAAGGCAAGAAGCTCTTCGAGCGGATGGGAGAGTTCCTGAAGTGTGAGCTGATCGAGGAGAAAGCGGAACCCGTTTTCTCGGCGTACAAGACGGGGAAGTTCCTCGACTTCTGCCGCGGGCCGCACATCCCCTCCACCGGACGCATCAAGGCGGTCAAGTTATTGAGCGTGGCCGGAGCGCACTGGAAGGGTGACGAGCACTCCCACCCCTTGCAGCGCATCTACGGCACAGCCTTCTTCACCCAGAAGGATCTGGACGATTACCTGAACCAGCTCGAAGAGGCCAAGAAGCGCGACCACCGGCGACTGGGCCAGGAGCTGGAACTGTTCAGCATTCAGGACGACGCGGGGCCAGGGCTGATCTTCTGGCATCCCAAGGGTGGCGCGGTTCGCAAGGAAATTGAGGATTGGCTGCGCCAGGAGTTGGTAGCGCGCGGCTACGACCTGGTGTTCACGCCCCACGCCATGCGCCTGCACCTCTGGGAGACCAGCGGTCACACCGACTTCTATCGCGAAAACATGTTCGGAGCGATGGAGGTGGAGAATGACCAGTACCAGCTGAAGCCGATGAACTGCCCGGGCCACATCCTCATTTACAAGTCGCGGCGGCGCAGTTACCGTGAGCTACCCTTGCGCTTTGCGGAATTGGGGACCGTTTACCGTTACGAACGCTCAGGCGTGCTCCACGGCTTGTTGCGCGTGCGCGGGTTCACGCAGGACGACGCCCACATTTTCTGCATGCCGGAACAGCTCGAGGCAGAGGTTGAGGCGTGCGTCGAATTCGCCTTCGCGGTGCTCAAAACGTTCGGCTTCGACCGCTACCAGGTGGAGCTTTCCGCCCGCGACCCCGGACACCCCGAACGCTACGCCGGGACCGTGGAAGAGTGGGACCGGGCGGAAGGCGCGCTAAGGAACACGCTCAAGCGCATGGAGATTCCGTTCAAGACCATGCCGGGCGAGGCCGTGTTCTACGGGCCAAAGATAGACGTCAAGCTGATGGACGCGATCGGGCGACCTTGGCAGCTCACCACGGTGCAGTTTGATTTCAACCTGCCAGGGCGCTTCGGGCTCGAATACACGGGGGCGGACGGCCGCCCCCACACGCCGGTGATGGTCCACCGCGCGCTGCTCGGCGCAGTGGAGCGCTTTTTCGGGGTGCTCGTCGAACACTACGCCGGGGCCTTTCCCGTCTGGCTTGCGCCCGTGCAAGCGATAGTGCTGCCCATCAGCGAAAAACATCTCGCTTACGCCCGCGACGTAGTGCAACAATTGCGGGCCGCGCGCATCCGCGTCCAGCTCGACGATCGCAATGAAAAGCTCAACGCTCGCATTCGTGACGCCCAGCTTCAGAAAGTTCCTTTCATGCTCGTGGTCGGAGACCACGAAGCCGCGACCCGGGGCGTGGCGGTTAGGAGGCGCGACGGCGATAAAGGATTCAAACAAACTGCGGAGTTCATTTCTTGGGTGCGCGAGCTTATCGACAGCCGCACCACAAAATGGTAAGCTCTGGAATTGGAAACTGGAAATTGGAAACTTGAAACTGATCGAGGCGCCCACACACAAGGAGAACCTCTTGGCGGCGATTTGCAGTTTCGGGTTTCTATCATCAAGTTTCGATGACGAGGCCTGACGAGCCGGGAGGAATTGCCTATCGCTGACCGATTTGTTCGGGTGAATGAGCGGATCCGCGCAAGAGAGATCCGGCTGATCGATGAAGAAGGCAAGCAGCTCGGCGTCATGCCGCCTTATGAGGCGCTGAAGCTCGCTCGTGAACGCGGCTTGGACCTGGTCGAAGTCTCGGCCACTGCGAATCCTCCCGTCTGCCGGATTATCAACTACGGCAAGTACCTCTACCAGCTCAGCAAGCGGCAGCACGAGGCCCGCAAGCATCAGCGGTCGTCGGGGCTGAAAGAAGTGAAGTTCAGTCCCCGGACCGGGGAACACGATATTGAGGTGAAGCGGAGCCAGATGGTCAGGTTCCTGCAGGAAGGAAGCAAGGTCAAAGCGACAGTGGAGTTTCGCGGCCGCGAAATGGCCCACCGGGATCTCGGCTGGAAATTGCTAGAGCGGCTGATTAACGATATCGGTGAGACGGGGCAGGTTGAAACCCGCCCCAAGCAGGAAGGACGCAATCTCTCGGCTATCCTGGCTCCCAAGAAGGCTGGTGCCAAAGGTGCCAGTCAGGCGCGTTCCGTAACACCAAAAGTCCCAAGCGTGCCCGCGGCGACGAAAACTGTTCCGCCGGCCATGCCGGTTGCAGCGAAGCCGCCGGCGTCCACTGAAAGCACGGGGGGATGAAGGGCGACGTCGGACAGCCTTCTGTATTCCAATTCCCAGTTTCCAATGGAGAACGGTTTTGGCTAACGTCAAAGTAAAGCTTAAGCTGAAGACGCATAAAGGCGCTGCCAAGCGTTTCAAACTGTCGGCGGGGGGTAAGATCATTCGCGGGCACTCCTACGCGCGCCATATTCTGACTTCGAAGTCTAGCAAGCGAAAGCGTAAGTTGGATCAAACCACCACTGTGTCGGAAGCTGACGCCCACAAGGTGCGGGCAATGCTGCCCTACGGCAGATAGACAGGGCAAAAGCGAAAAAGGGTAAGAGGGTAAGCGGGACTTTCGATGTGAGCCCTTCCCCATTTTCCCTTTCACTTTTTCCCCCGCTGTGCGGGTGCGGGAAGGCCAGTCGGCTGGGTGCCTTCGGGTGATCCAGAGGTTCACCCCTAAAGCCGCCCCGAAATTCCTTGAAAGGAGCAAACCCATGCCCCGAGTCAAGCGCGGCACTGTGCGCCGCGCTGAACGCAAGAAGCTCGCCAAGCTCACCAAAGGTTATTTCCTCAACAGGAGCAAGCTCTACCGTGCCATGAAGGAGGCGGCGGACCGTGCGGGGCGCTTTGCCTACCGCGACCGCCGGCGCCGCAAGCGTGACTTCCGGCGCTTGTGGATCATCCGCATCGGCGCGGCTGCCCGCCTGAACCAGCTCACCTACAGCCAGTTCATCAATGGCCTCAAGAACCTCAACATCGGGCTGGACCGCAAAATGCTGGCGGAGATGGCGGTGCGGGATGCAGCCGGCTTTGCCGAGCTGGCCGCTAAGGTGAAGGCAGTAGTCGAGAGTCAAAAGCCGGCAGTTGAGAGTCAAAAGTCGACAGTCGAAAAGTCAGCCTAAAGCTTTAACCCTGTATCGAAGTTGGTTTATGAATTCCCAGGCTCCGCGCGTTGATTCAAGAGCCGGGAAGCGGCGAAATATCTTAGCCCAGGGCGCGAGCCCTGGGTTCAAAGGCCCTCACCCCGCCTTCGGCACCCCTCTCCCGCGCGCGCGGGAGAGGGGAAGGGGGAGAGGGCAAGGTGCCTTCACCCACGGCTTGCGCCGTGGGCTAGGTTATGCCGCTCCTTTGATTCCATAACGGCGTCGGCTCCTTCGCACCGGTAAACTTGGTTTGTTGTCCGACCAAGGCTGCCGGGAAAGGAGCCGAACATGTCGATTATCGGATGTGATTTGCATTCGCGCCACCAGGTGATTGCAATGTTGGACACGGAGACCGGGGAGATCGTCAGGCGCCGGTTGGAACATGAGAAGGGCGAGGCACGAGCTTTCTACGCGGCTCTGCCCAAACCGTCGCTGATCGGCATCGAAGCCACGAGCTACACGC
>DATJKY010000237.1:0-15794 GCA_035490955.1 Terriglobia bacterium
AGGCATCAACTCGATGATTGTGTCGATCCTCTACAAATCGACTCCCGACGAAGTGAGGTTTATCATGATCGATCCCAAGCGGTTGGAGCTCAACCTCTACGAAGGGATACCGCATCTGTACACACCTATCGTCACCGAGGCCAAGGTGGCTGCTCACGTCCTGCGCCGAGCAACGGAGGAGATGGAGGAGCGGCTCAAGAGACTCGCCGAGCATGGTGTTCGCAACATTGAGCAGTACAACAAGATCTTTGAGCCCGAGTCCACCCTGAATCTGTTTGACGCCGCCGGGGAGCAGGCAGGGCCCCTGCCCTATCTGGTGATTGTGATCGACGAACTGGCGGACCTGATGATGGTCGAGCCGCAAAGCGTAGAAGAATCGGTGACCCGCTTGGCGCAAATGGCGCGCGCCGTCGGAATACACCTCGTCCTCGCCACCCAGCGCCCTTCGGTCGACGTCATCACCGGGCTGATCAAGGCCAACCTGCCGGCACGAATCTCCTTTCGCGTAGCTTCCAAAGTGGACTCGCGCACCATCCTGGATTCGAACGGCGCGGAAGCGCTTCTCGGTCGCGGCGACATGCTCTTTCTGCCCCCCGCCAGCGCCCGCCTGCTCCGCATGCACGGGCCGCTGATCACCGAAAAGGAGATCAACAAGGTGGTCGACTGGTGGAAATCCCAGTCAGAGCCGCAGTACAACGAAGAATTCCTGGTGCCGATCGGGGACAAAGAAGGCGAGCCGGAGGTCGACGAGGAGGAAGCCGCCGAGCTGGACGCGGTGTACGAGGAAGCCGTCAGGCTGGTGGTCGAGTCCGGTAAAGCTTCGACTTCGCTCCTGCAGCGCCGGCTGCGCCTGGGCTACGGTCGCGCCGCTCGCTTGCTGGATCTGATGCAGAAAGACGGCATCATCAGCGCTCCGGATGGCTCGCGACCGCGCGAGGTCCTGAAACGCCCCGATTGGATGCACGAGGTGGATGAGTCGCTTCGCTAGCCCAGGGCCTGCCGTCGAAAGGCCTGATACTTGACTCGCGGGGATCAGCCAGAGTCGACCGCACCCAAGACCAGAACCTCTGACCTCGGGAGATATGTGAGTGGGCGATCGCTCTCTTGTAGCGCGGACCCGACTTGGTTATACTGATGGTATGAAAACAGCAGTATCTGTTCCCGACGAGGTTTACGAAGGAGCGGAGCGCCTGGCTCGCCAGACCAAGAAGTCGCGTAGTCAGCTGTTCAGCGATGCCCTCAAGGAGTATTTGGCACGCCACGCACCGGACGAGGTCACGGAAGCGATGAACAGGGCATGCGCCGAGGCGGGCCAACCGACGGATCCCTTCGTTTCCTCAGCCGCGCACCGCATCCTGGAGCGGAGCGAGTGGTAGTCTCGCAAGGCGAGATATGGTGGGCAGATCTTCCTGCCCCAGCAGGCTCCGGTCCAGGGTTCCGTAGGCCAGTACTTGTCGTGCAGGGTGACGCCTTGAATCGGAGCCGCGTTGCCACAGTCGTCTGCGTTCCGCTAACCAGCAATCTCAAATGGGCCTTGGCCCCCGGGAATGTCCATCTGGCGACGCGCCTTACGGGGCTGCCGAAGGAATCCGTGGCCAACGTGTCCCAGATCGTCAGCGTCGATAAGAGTCTCCTCACAGCGCGCGTGGGCAAGGTGCCCCGCTCCAAACTGCAATTGGTGCTCTCCGGGATCGACACTGTGTTGGGCAGGTAGCAAGCGTTGCTCGCTCGAACCGGTCGTGGCTTTGTCGTCGCTTCGCCTTCCGTCCCGAATCCGACTCACCGGTGTCAACTATCTCGGGTCAACTTCCTCTGCTGCAGGCAAGGCCTCTGGCCGGCCGTAAAGAAGTCCCTCGTGAGTGCGCCCGATGCGAACCTCCAGGAGGGTATTGGGCGCCATCGCAGATGCCGGCAGGACAATCTTAAGGTAGTTGCTGCTGAGCGCCACTCGACTTCCATCCTCCGTTTCATCCAAGGTGAGGGCCGAGAGGGTGCGCCCCACCTGAGCGGCCAGGAACGCCTGACGCTTGGCTCGAATGACGGCGCGGATCTCCTCACCCCTTCTGCGAATCGCCTGTCCGTTCACCTGATCGCGCTCGGCCGCAGCCGGCGTACCGGGTCGCGGTGAATAAGGGAAGATGTGGAGGTAGGTGAAGGGCAGAGATTCGATGAAGCGTGCGCTCGCTGCGTGGTCCGTTTCCGTTTCGCCGGGAAACCCCACCATGACGTCGGCGCCGATTCCGGAGTCCGGAATCTGTTCGCGAATAGCCAGGACGCGCTCCGCATACTGGGCTGCCCAATAACGACGGTTCATCTGGCGCAGAATCCGATCGCAGCCGCTCTGCAACGGAACGTGCAAGTGTTGCGCCAGGCGATCCTCCCTACCCACAAGACGTATCAACTGCGGTCCGACGTCCATCGGTTCGATGGAACTGATGCGAATGCGCGGAATGGAAGTGGACGAGAGAATGCTCTCGAGCAAACCCAGAAAGTCGATGCGCCGCCCCAGGTCGCGTCCGTAACTTCCCAGATTGATGCCGGAGAGGACGATTTCCTTGTAGCCTTGCCCCTCGAGCCGGCGAACCTCTTGGATGACCCTGTCGGGAGGAAGGCTCCGGCTGCGCCCTCGCACCGCGGGGATAATGCAGAACGAACATCGGGCATTGCACCCGTCCTGTACTTTGAGCGTCGGTCGCGTGCGATCGTCAGGGAACGCCGGCGCGAAGTGAAACTCTGCGGATATCTCACCGACTTGTACTTCGGCGGGGTTCGCAGCGCCAACTTCGTCGATCTGGAGCAGCCTGGGTCTTATACCTGACCCTAGGCGTCGTGCTTCTTCGTCCATACCCTCGCGCAGCAGATCAGCCACCAGGTGCTTGTGCGAGTTACCGACCACCCACGAAACTCCCTCGAGCCCGGCGATCTCTTCAGGGACGCGTTGCGCGTAGCAGCCGGTAACCAAGATGCGACATTGGGGATTCTGCCGATGGATACGACGAATGACTTGACGCACCTCGGCGTCGGCGGCGGCGGTAACAGTGCAAGTATTCAAGACGACGACATCCGTGCTATCCGTCTTCCGAGCTTCCGCCAAGCCGGCTTGTAAGAGCTGTTTTTTTAGCGCCGCGCCGTCCGCCTGGCTTGCCCGGCAACCGAAATTATGAAGCTGGAAAGTGGCCATCGTCCCAATAGGTTATTGTAGACTAGTCTCGCTAAATTCGGGCCGGGTTAGCCCCTTTTCAACTCTTGCCTCTTCGACGAAGGATTGGAGCATGAAGGGACCGAGCGACCACCACGACCACCATTAACACTGCTTAACTTACCTCAGCCGATGTAGAATATCTCGGCCATTGAACAGGCGGCCTGACCGGACAGCTCAGGCTTAGAACGATACGATGAACATCAGTATCGATCCTGTAATTTCAAGTCGACTCCAAAAGGCTTGGGCAGCTCTCTCGCCCGACCAGCGCCGTCGTATTGCTCCGCTGCTGGTAAAGGCCCATCAGCAAGCGGTACAGTTTAGTCAAACGAAAGTAGCGCCCCAGGCCGACCCCACCGTGAAGCATCAGCTCCTGCTGGCTCAGAGTGCAATCACGAACGATCAGGAGGGCGTGCTGGGTAATCTCGAAGCCGGAGTTGTGGTCGATGTGGGCCCCGGCGGTGAGATCTGGGGCACCGGAAAGTATCAAAACCTTGACCCGGGCTGGACTGAGGCGGCTGCCGTCTGGCTCGAAAACCTTGTCCTTGGAAAGCACCCTTTCGCAGACTCCACGCCCCAAACGATCTCCGTTCCCAACTCAGTGCAGATCGCTATGGCGGGAGATTGGGGAACGGGCGACTGGCGAACCGCGGCGAATCCCGCGCCGAGCACGGACGTCCGGAAACACATGGCATTTCTCCAGCCGCACCTGACCATTCATCTCGGGGATGTGTACTATGCGGGTACCAACGACCAAGAGAAACACCTTCTCGTCGATTTGTGGCCCAAGGGCTCGCTCGGGGCGCTGACGCTAAACTCTAATCACGAAATGTATTCCGGTGCGAAGCCTTATTTTCAAGTGGCATTAGCTGCTAACCTCTTCGCTGATCAGCAGCAGCGCAGCTTCTTCGCCCTCGAGAATGACAATTGGGTGATTGTGGGGCTCGACTCGGCGTATTACTCCAACGCCGAAGGACTTTATCTGGATGGGGCACTTTACGCCGAGGGCGGGCCACAGCTTCAAGTCGATTTCCTGAGAAGCCAAGCGGCAAAAGGCAAAAAGGTAATCGTGCTCACTCACCATAACGGCCTGACCGAGGACGGTTCAAAACCGACCGCTCTGTGGTCCCAGGTGATGAGCGCCTTCCCAGAGGGTGGCGCTCCGGCTTACTGGTACTGGGGTCACGTACACGCGGCAGTGGTCTATCAACCTCAGACTCACGGGCCCACGAACGTACTTTGCCGCTGCTGCGGGCACGGCGCTCTGCCCTGGGGTCACGCCTTAGAGCTCGCGAACAACCCGAACGTCGTGTGGTACGAGAATCGCCTCGCCAAGGACCCGGATATTCCCCAGCGCGTGCTCAACGGCTTCGCTGTCCTTTACCTCGACGGTCCCAACATCAACGAAGTGTTTTACGACGAGAACGGCGGCGCGGCTTGGCCGTAAGGTAAGAAACACGCGCCTATCAGGCCAGCGCTTTGACCATGACCCAGGCGGCCGCGCGGTTCGAGTAGTAACGCGCAATCCGCGTGAGCTTCGCGTATCCGCGTTTTTCGTAGAAGGCTTGCGCGGTCAGGTTGTTCTCGGCAGTCTCGAGATAGACAAACCGCAGGTTCTGCATGCGGGCCCAGCCCTCCGCAGCATCCATGAGCGTCGTCCCGACGTTGCGGCGCCGCCAGGGCTCGGCAACATCAATGGTGATGATATGTCCGACGCGCTGCGGCGCCCGATCTGCAACCAGAAACCCAATCACCTGGTCCCCTGCGATCGCTACCCAGGTCTTCGAGTTGCGACGAGCGATGAAGGCCGCGAGCTCCTGGCGGGAATACGAAACGCCCGGTGCGAAGCAGGCCTGATCGATTCGATAGAGAACCTCGAGGTCGTCCGGACGGAAGGGACGCAGAGACACTACTTCTTGTGGCGGGGATTCACACACCGTCTGTTGCGCAAACCTCATCTGCGTTTAGCCAAACATCCGTTTCAGAAGGGACACCCTCGCTTTGGGGTCGGCCTTAACAGGAAGGCCAGAAAGGAAGAAATCCAAATGGTCAGCGGGTAGCGGCGTCGCCTCCCGCAGCCAGTGGATGACCTCGCGCAGTGCCGCCAAACGCTCGAGGCACCGCAGACACTCCACCGCGTGCCCCTCTAAGGATTCCTTCTCATTCCAATCCGTCTGCCCATCCAGAACGCGGACAAACTGACGAAGGGGTGGGCAGGCATCCGTCCTATCGGCCCAGGCATGCCGCAGCAAATTCATCCAGGCGGCCGGCCACAGCCCTCCATCGTGCTCCCGCTTCAGGGTAACGGCATAGTTCGGTTGCAGTCGCTCCAGACCGCTTTGTGCCACAGCGGGGGTGATCCTCAGGATCCCTTCCAGGGTACTATCTGAATAGCCCGCCAGTTTCAGAAATACCACCAGCTCATGAATCAGCGGCAGGCTCTGCAGCAGGCCCTTCACTCTGGTAGGCGTAGGCTGTGGAGCGTCCCGGTTATCAGCTACCGGGTCCAATTGGTTGGCCACGACTTCCAGCAGGAATGCGCGCAGATCGACGATGAACTCGCGCTCCGACTGATGATCGAACGTTCGCAGGCGCTGGAAGTTGTCTACGCAAAGCAGCCGCAGGGCCTCCTGCCACACCTGCCTTTTACATTCTTCGTCACAGGCCGGCGCGTACACACCGAGGACGCGGAGCATCACTGGAGTGTAGCTCGAGACAAACCCCTGCCAGGCCCCGCGGCTGCCTTGCTCACATCCGGCGAGGGTCTTGTGAAACGTCACCAAAATCAACTCTACTTGCGCTGAGCTTCACGCAGGCTTTGACCCAGGTGAGCTACAATCACCGACGCTGAGTCCAGCACTGCCTTGTCGAGCGGGGGAGGGTTGAAGGGTTCGCGGACGATATCCGTCCAGATCGGACCCCCGCGCGGGTCGGTCAAGAACACCTCGGAGTGCAAGCTTTTCAACCGGCGTGAATCGAAACAGGTACCGCGCAGGATGGCGTCAGCCTCGTTTCGCTTAGCCACCACCCGGAACGGACCCGTCTTGGACAAAGCCTCGGCAAGCTTATCGTTGAGCGAGTTGTCAATCGTTTCGATGAAGACCGTGCGCACGCGCAGCAGCTTGCGAACGTCCGCAGTGCTGGAGTTACGTGGACCGCCGAGGGACGGAGCTTCGCCCAGCGTGGGCTTCTGCTGCTGTTGTTGCTCCTGCCCCTCTGTCTCTTTACCGAGCGTCGGAGGCTTCTCCTCCTGGCCCCACGCTCCCGCACACCCTAACACCATGATCAGCGCCCCTACCATCCGACTGAGTCTCATCGCGGTCCTCGCGAGTTGAAGTTCAATCAGTGTACCACACGCCGGGGCGAGCGGCTCAGCCGGGGTTGCCCGGAGGGCAATACCGTGTGTAGCCGTAGATTTCACCCTACAGCTTTCGGGCAACCGCGATAGCAAGCCAACCTTGGAAAGCAAGGCGCATCCCGTCCGCCTTCGAGATGGCAGCCGGCGAAATTGCTTCGAATGATGGAACAGACCAACTGTGTTGCAATTGTTTTGCTATACAGCTAGCTTAGTCAGCTTGTCCAAAGGAACCCTGAAAACCGACGGGGTGAGGCGGTGAAACCGGGAAAGACGCTTGTGGTCTCGGACGCACCCAAGTGACGCACCAACACTTCCGCGAACACATCGCGGAAGTCCGTGGTGAGGGCCAGATCTCGACCTTCGAAGAGCTGGCCGGGCTTGAGGCCAGGCCACTTCCCATACACCTTGCCACCCCGAACGGGACCGCCCAGGACAAACATCGCATTGGCGTGGCCGTGGTCGGTGCCGCGGTTGCCGTTCTCTCGCGCGGCGCGACCGAACTCGGTCATGGTCAGCACCACCGTGTCGGCCATGCGGTCCCCCATATCCCGATGGAAAGTGGCCAGCGCATCGCCAAACTGCTTCAGGCTGTTCGCCAACTGCCCTTGCACGCCACCCTCATTGACATGGTGATCCCATCCGCCCACTTCCGCGAACGCCACCTCTAATCCCACATCCGCCTTGATCAGTTGGGCCACTTGCTGCAGGCTGTGCCCCAACGGTCCACGCGGATACTCTGCGCCGTTGGCCGGCTGATAGTCCTCGACACCGATCTGCTGCAGGGTGGAAACCGCCTCAAGGGCCTCGCGCGCCGTGCCGGCGAGCAGCGGGTCGGAAGCCGAAGCATACATGGCCTCGAACGCGGCCTGCATCTCTCCGCCGCCGACGTTGCCGGCGCGAGCTTTCGGACCGAACCGAAGGTCGCGCAAATCATCCACCGCCAGCGCCGGAGCCGGCCCGAGCAACGACCTCGGCATGCGAGCGGAGAAGGCGACAGCGCGGAACGGCGACGCCTGCGTTTCCCCCGCCCCGACGCCCGATCCCGCATGCGGGATTGGGGCGGAGGGCGCCATCTGCAGGTACCGGTTCAACCATCCGTCCTCGGTGGACTTCTGTCCAGGCGTCGCTGACTCCATGTAGTCCTGCGCGTCAAAGTGGGAGCGTGTGCTGTCCGGCGATCCCGCGGCATGGATAACGGCCAAGTGACGAGCGTCAAAAAGCGGTTTGAGCGAGGTCAGGCTGGGGTGGAAGCCGAAGAAGCCGTCCAGGTCGATGGCTGTCTCGCTGTCGGAGATTCGTGTAGGCTCGGGGATGCTGATACTGGGACGCAGCGAGTAGTACTCCCTCTCGCCAAAGGGAACCACGATGTTGAGCCCGTCGGCAGCACCCCGTTGGAAGACGCAGACCAGGACCTTCTTGCGCGTACTGGGGCCCCGCTGTTCCAAGGCGAACGCCGTTCGCCGCATGAAACTGGGAACGAGGCCAACGCCAAAGAGGCTCAGGCTTGCGGACTTCAAAAAGTAACGTCGTGTGAGTGGCGTCATACTGAATCCGGAGGGTTTCGATGCTCCTCCTCTACCTCCTCTGGAACTCCGGCGATGCCAGGACTAAAGCCGTAAGGGTTGGGAGTCTGCCGGCTTGGCCTTCGGCCGCTGCGCCTGACCCGGATGCTTCTAAAGATGCGCTGCGCGCCGGCGGGCGCACCACGTCGCCTGAACTTTGACCATCCCCTTGAAATGGCGCCCGCACCTGTCGGTGACGAAGCTGCTTGAGGATAGCCTCCCTCGTTTGATGGGTCAGCGACCCCTGCAATAGTTGCTGATTGAGCTTCTCCAGTACGGCCTCGGCAGAGTAGCCTCCACTCTTGGACTCGAGCCCGCCGACGCGGGCCCAGTCCACCGCCGTCCCGGGAAAGCGATTCGCGGCGAAGGCGAAGGCGAAATTCATACGGGCAAGCAACGTGCCGGAATTGATCCACGTGGCGGCCCGATCCGGAAAGCCGGTGGGGGCCTGATATTCAAACATGGGCTGACCCATGCGCGCTACCATCTGAATGAGTCGGTAACCGGCATCCGTATCCGCCTCGAGCGCCCGCATCGAGCTCGCCACCAGTTCAAAGGGTGATTTCACCTTGGCCCGGTAAGCGGCCTTCGAATAGAACTCCGGCGAGTTCAGAATCGTCTTGAGCACCACTCGCAGGTCACCGTCGCTCTTTAGAAACGCGCGGCTGGCACTCTCTACCACTGACGCCGGCGGGTCATCCGCCAGAAACCGGCGGCACAGTTTGAGGGCGATGAAGTGTGCGGTGGAAGGATGGTGCGCCAGAATGTGGAGCGCCGCGAGACCGTCTTCCGTGCCGTTTCCGGCACGAATCTTGTGGCCCAGCACGACCTTCGTCCCGGTGTCGTGCATGCGAGGGTTAAACAGGAATCCTCCACCCTGCCGAGGGCGATTGATGGTCCAGCCTGTGAAGCAACGGGCCACTTCGATGACATCCTTTTGCGTGTAGCCGCTGTCCACACCGAGCGTGTGGAGTTCCATCAGCTCGCGGGCATAGTTCTCATTTAGTCCGTGATTGTTGGCCGTCGATTGCGCCTTTATAGGCGCAGCCGGCGGCGAGTTGCCTGGCCCTTGCTGGGACTGGGCGAGAGAGCCCGTGGCACCCGCGCCAGAAAATCTCCCAGGTTGGATCCGTTGGCCCTCGTTCCCGGCGTAGCCGGGCTTCGCGCTTAGCCAGTTGTCGAGATAGAACAGCATCGCTGGACTTTCGGCGGTGGCTACCAGCAGGTCCTCGAACTTGCCCAGGGCGTGCGGCCGGATGGTATCGCGCTCGAAGGAAGTAATCAGCCACCGATCAGCGCCCTTTTCCGCGAAAATGTTGAAGTGGTTCATCCAGAACTGGACCAGCACTTCCTGAAGTTGCCGGTTGCTGTATACCGCTCGCAGCAGCTGTTCCTGGACCAGCTCCATCACAGCACGACGCGGGCCCAGCATCTCCGCTTTGTCCTGAGACCCGCCCTGCGCTTCGCCTTGCGCCCTCTCGACCGAGTTTCGACCGCCCTGCCCTGCGGGAGAGCTGTGGTCGGGTGCCCTTGAGGCATCCTCTTGCTTGGCGCGGTGCTCCGCCATCATCTCCTGGATGTCTTGGGCCAGGTCTTTCGAACTCATGGAAAGCGTGCCGAGAGACGTCACTCTGGCTTCCGCCGCCGCGTCGTTAAGGGATTCCGGGCGGAGTTGCTGCTCCAAGAACGCGCCGATCCCCATCTGCCGTACACGCTCGACGTCACCTGGTCGGGGTCCGAACGTGATGCGGTTCAAAAGCTGCAGGAGTCTGGTGTCGGAATCAAGAGTTTGGTCCAAGCCGGATTCCGGCGGCTGCCAGGCGGCACGTCGAGCCCTTTTCTCCAGAGGGCGGTCCGCAGCTGGAAGCTGGCCAACCAGGAGCAAGCTCGCCGCCAAGCCCAAGCATAACGTTCCAATGATCTCACGCACGGCATTGACGCCACGCACCACAGCGACTCCGCCTGTTGAACAACACACCTAACTGCCGAAAGTTGCGTTGTCCTATTTCGGTCTCAGCTACGAAAGCCGATGCCTCGGATTCCCCTAGCCGAAAAGTGTCCGACATTGGGATTGTTTTGTCCGTTTCTGGGACGCTCCTTCATGTTTTCAACAACTTGGTTTCGCGACAGGTTGGTGCAGGCGTCGGGTGGCATCCTGGGCGTGTGCGCGGCTCTGGTCCTTATGCGGTATAGGCGCCCCGCCTCCAGCAGACGCAGAGGCGGTGTGCGGCTCTCAGCTTGTGGCAGGAATTGGCCTGATGCTGGCTTTCGGATGGCTCGTACCGGCAATCGATAACTGGGCGCACCTGGGTGGTCTGGCAGGGGGGCGCAGCCGTAAGTGCGTTGCTGAAACCTCTAACCCCTGCGCTGTTTCCCAAAATGATGTCTTCTGGAGCCGCACCTACCAGGCTTGCCAGTGATGCTTTGAGTGTTTTCGGCACACCGGAAAAATGCCTCAAGAACGCCTCGAGCTCGATCTGCGAGAGTCTCCGGCCGCGCCTGCGGGGCCCGAGCTAACAGTCGCCCCATGGGGTCGGCCACCCAAAGTTAATAAGAATTTGAGGCCAATTTTAATGGAACTTCGGGCTAAAGCCTGCCCCGATACACCAGGAATCGAACTTTGCGATCGACGCGGTTAGATAAGTCGATGCGATTTCCGGACGCAACCCTAGATTTCGATGATTCCGCGCTTCAGCCCTATCATGGCGGCGTGGGTCCGGTCGTTAGCGCCTAATTTGGAGAGGATGTTCTTGACCCGGCCTTTGACGGTTTCTTCGGTGATCGAAAGCTGGTCAGCGATCTGTTTGTTGGCATTCCCGGCGGCAATCAGGCGCAGGACGGCGATTTCTGCTGGGGTCAGGGCGTCATCGGTAGCGTGCTCGGCCAGTTGGTAGGAGAGCTCAGGGGAGAGGGTCTTTTTCCCGGCATGCACGGCACGGATGGTTTCCAGGAGTTCCTTATGCAAGAGATTTTTCAGCAGGTAAGCCCGAGCGCCAGCTTTCAGCGCGCGCAGAACCTGGACATCGCCGGTATAGGTGGTCAGTACGACGATCCGTGCCTCGGGATATTCGCCGCGAATAGCGGCGATCGCATCGAGACCGTTCATTTCCGGCATCTGCAGGTCCATCAGGGTGATGTCCGGACGGTAGGCACGGAATTGCAGGATTGCCTCGCGGCCATTCGAGGCTTCGGCCACTAAACTCATGTCGGGTTGATCACCGACGAGCCCAGCGATCCCTTGGCGAAGGAGGGGATGGTCGTCAACCACCAGAATCCGGATCTGCCTGGGATCCGCACTCATGATTTCATCTCCGTCCCTTTCCCAGCCCACCACCAACGGCGGTGAGCAGTAGATATGGCGTAAGCAATGGAAGCAGGAACGCTCAGCTCAACCTCCGTACCCGAATCGAGCTTACTCCAGACATCCAGGTGCGCCCCCACTAGTCTGGCGCGCTCGTGCATGCCATTCAAGCCCCAATGTCCGGGGCGCCCTTCTTCATGAAGGAGCTTCGGGTCCACACCTTTCCCGTCATCCCGGACCCGCAGCCGAAGCTGCCGTTCCTCGTACCGGATTTCCACCTCGATCTGCCGCGCCTGTGCGTGCCGGAAGGCGTTGCGCATCGCCTCGCCTGCAATCCGGTAGACTTCATCGCGGAGTATGGGATGGAGGTTCCGCGGCGTGCCTTCCACCTCCACACGAAAGGCGGCTGAATTCTGGTTCGTTTCGTCCGCCGCGAGCTCTTCCCCGAGAGCGCTTACGGCAAAGGCTAGATCGTTGGTCACCACCGTGGATGAGCGCAACTCTTGTACAGCATCCCGGCCCTCGGTGATGGTCTGAGCGGCCTGATCGATCGCGCTCTCGAGTCTTTGTTTGGCTTCGGCCGGACGCTCCGGGAGCAGGTTGGAAACCGTTTGAAAACGGAGCAGCAGTCCGTGAAAACCTTGCAGCAGAGTGTCGTGCAGTTCCCGCGCGATGCGCGTGCGCTCCGCCAGCCGTTCTTCAAACCGGACATTCAGTTGTTGGGTCAATATATGCATCCGGAGCCGAGTGTAGGCCAGTATGACGAGCGCCATGGTCACCCCGCTGGTGAGCCGAAACCACCAGGTCTGCCAGAAGGCAGGATCAATGGTAAATGCAATCGAAGACTCCGAGCCGTTCCAAAGCCCATCACCATTGCTGGCCATGATGTGGAAGCGATAGGAACCATGGCTGAGATTGGTGTAGACGGCTTCACGTGTCGAAACCGGCTCGCTCCAGCCTTGGTCAAATCTGTCCAGCTTGTACTTAAACCTGACACGCTCGGGAACGGATAGACTCAGACCTGAGTAAAGGAATGTAACGCGGTGGCTGCCGGGCGGAATACGAACCGGTCGCCGTAAGTCACTCCCATTACCATCTACGGTAAGTCCCTCGATTCGAACGATGGCCGGAGCCGAACTCCCGGCGGCGCGAGCTGTGTCGACGACCGAGAGACCACGGTTCATCGAGAACCAAACTCGGCCGAACGGATCTGCAAAGACCGATTGGTGTCGCTTTACGCCTTCGGTACCAAGCAAACCATCTTCGAGCCCGTATTCGCGCACATCCGCACTACTGAGTGCGCCGACAACCAGTTTGTCACGTCGCACGGCCAGCACATGATTTGAGGTCGCGATCCAGAGCCGTCCACTCCTGCCTTCTGCGATTCCCAGTATCTGTTCATGCAGGTATGCTGGCGCTTGGCTCGGAACCTGGACATGGCCAGAGTTGAGAAAAGCGAGACCCGAGGCCGTGCCGATCCAGAGTGTACCAACCGAATCCCACAGCAAACAGTTAACGTCGTCGGAAGGCATACCTTCGCGCACTCCAAAAACGCGCCACTGTCCTTTCGAAAGCGCGCTGAGGCCGTTCGGCGTGGCAAACCACATCGTGTCGTCGGGACCTTCCGCAATCGCCGTCACGGTGTTGGACGCCAAACCGTTCGCCGTGGTGTAGGTCGTGAAATGGTGGTTCGTGTACTCGCTAACTCCACCGCTGAGGGTTCCGGCCCACACCGTCCCATCATGACTCTGATGAACGGCATACACGTTATTTTGTGCGAGTCCGTCTTCTTGCGTGTACGTCTCCGTGCTAATCGAGCTATCGCCGTAGCGCAGATGCGTTAGACCACTCTGCTGCCTTCCGATCCACAGTTCGCTCTTGCCGCCGGCGATGGAATAGACCACATCTTGACTCAGGCCGTCGTTCGTCACACTTCCACTCTTTTCACCTTTCAGCCAATGCAGCCCACCTTGAAAGGGAGCAAACCATGCGCGCCCTTCTTGGTCGACGTAAACCGGTCCACTGCTTTCCGACTGCAGGTCGCCTACTGAATAGGTAACGAATGCGCTGTCGCGCAAACGCTCAATGCCCCGTGGACTGCCGACCCATAGATCCCCTTCTCGATCTTCATAGAGCGCCGTTACCGGTCCCGCGGTCTCACGACCCTCATCCAACGAAACTTCGTCTCCGTTGACCCGAGCGAGCCCGCCAGCCGTGCCCACCCAGATGTTCGAGTCGCCGTCGCGGATCATGGCGAGAGCCTGGGTGTGGCGGAGAGAGGAGGGCACCCCTTCCGGGGTGAGTGCCGCCCCGTTCCACTGCAGGACGCCTTTTTCCGTCCCGATCCACAACTCCCCGTTCTCCAAGGGAAGCAAGCAGGTAATCTTGCTGCCAGGCAGTCGGTTCCCAACGGCAAAAACTCGCCCTTCAGTCATGTAAAACAGACCCTTGTCTCGTGTCCCCAGCCAGACCTTTCCGTCCGTAGTCTCCGTCATCGAAGTGACCGCAGAATTAGGTTCGGCGAAAAAATGAGAGCACTCTCGACACGCAGAAGTAAGAATATTGGCCCAACTTAGATGGCTAGAGTCAGTGGTTTCGCCTGTTGGGGTAGCTGCCGACTTTGGCAGTTCGCCGGGGGGAGATGGGAGGATAGCAAATCTTCCCCCTTTGTACGTGAGAGTGCCGTAGGCGAGCGACGAAAACAGAGCCGCACCATTACTTCGCCTGCTGATCGCAGTGACGCCAAACTCCGCGTCCTCCCGACCAAGTTCGAATTTGCCGTCGTGGTACCGTAAAATCTTCGTGTTCTTCAGCAGGACCCACAGGTTTGCTTCAGCGTCCGCCACAAGTCCCTGGACAGGGCCGACGGGAAAGGTCCCGGGGCTCGCTTGCTGGAAGAGCCGGAAGTTCAATCCGTCGAAGCGAACGAGACCTCTCTCTGTTCCGATCCAAAGATAACCGTCGGTTGTTTGAGCAATGGTCGATACCGCCCCGCCCGGGAATCCTCTCTCGCTTCCCCAGCGCTCCCGCATGTATTGCGAGATCATTCGGAGCGGATCGATCGCGTGTGCTGGAGTGGCAAAACACAGCAATGCGACTCCAGCAATCGCCCGTTGAAGGAGCCAATGCATTCAAAAAAGCCTATCATGGAAAGTACTGGAATTTCTCAACGACAACCTCGGTTTGTTTTTGGAGCGGATTCTTATCACTGGCCACGATGTACAGCATGAACTGGAAGAACTCTTTGCCAGGAGTAGGTATTCCGGATTTGAAAACATGCTGGAAGACCACAGGCGCTCCAGTATGCATGGAGGAGCCACGAATGGTTTCAAAAGTCGCTCGGCCAGGTTCCCAGCGGAACGAATGTGTAAGAGTTCCAGAAGGCACGATGAAAGGAGCGACATTTCCCGCAATGTAAAACGGCTGGACGTCATACTGGGCATTGTTTCGAGCTGCGGCGTCACCCCAGCGACCAGTCTCAACGCCCATTTCGCGGTAATACTGGTCTGCTCCCCACTCATCGAAAGTATGCCAACTTAGAACGACGGCAGGTTCCAAATGAGAAGTGTCACGCACTACAACAATATAGGTTCCGTAGCCGAGACTGCGCGTCAACTCCACTTGGGCACACGTCCATTTGCCCGATTTCTTGCTTATGCGGAGATGGAGAGCTCCGCCCGCGTCCGTCCATGCATTTTCAGCATCGTACGGACTATTTAAGCCTCCCCGATCAGCGGAAACGGTGCGAACTCTCCAGTCGTATCCGCTGAAACGAAGAGGCTTCGTGGGGTTGGGGGGCAGGGCCCCAACGCCTTTAACGATGACCACCGCAACCACAGAACCGCCCTGGGTGGGTGCCACATCCATGGTAGGCGGAGGGTGATACGTCGGCTCCACCAGCAGGGCCGCATATTCATATCCCAGATGCGTTGTGGTACTCCAGTTCGAGTCTGCCTGAATTGTAATGAAGGGATGATCAGGGAAAGGTTGGACCCACCAAGGTCCACTCCTCGCGTACACAACAATCCGTTGCCCGGGACGAGCGCCGGTCACACGGCCCGCAATCGTGTCAGTTCTCTCACGGCCCCCCTCCGTCGCCGGGGGAATCTTGCTGAATTCAATCGATGGTCCGGAACTGGTTTGGCGCGCGTGGCATCCTGATATCAGAAGGGAGAGCAAGACCAAACAAAAGGCAGATCCCGCTCCCGCCATGGCGGGATCGGGATGACATGACCGGGACTTTTTCGGCATCCTGCTGAAGGCTCGAATCCAGACGCAGGGAGAATCCGGTGTAGAGGAGGTGCCCGTCATTGTTACCTCGCCCTAGTCTTACGATGCCCTCCGGCTTGCGCTTCTGTTGCGTTGGGCGAAATG
>DATJKY010000238.1:0-14949 GCA_035490955.1 Terriglobia bacterium
GGCTATCCTGGTCTTCCAGCCAGCGGTAGGGGTCCGTGATCTCCACGCCTTGAACAACTTCCTTGACGTCGTCCCTGCGCGTGGCAGGAGGCGGTGGCAGTTTGGGCTGCTGCGCCCACCCCGGCAGTCCGGTCGAGATAACCAACGACCAGAAAAAAACAGATCTCCTAATGGTTTCAGACATTGCGCCCAATGAAGATCTCATAGACACGATTCTTCCCTTCTTGTGACGGCTTCCGGAGCAGCTCAAGCGCGACGTTCCGACGGGGGCGTTCGTCGGGAGGGGTCGTTTTTGTGTTACTCCTCCTGACCGCCCCGATACTCGCTCAGCAAACTGTCAATCTGCTGCTTCAGTCGTGGCAGGTCGTGTTTGATGGTGTTCCAGACAACCGTTAAACTCACGTCGAAGTAATTATGGATCATCTTGTTGCGCATGCCGCGCATCTCGATCCACGGTAGTTGGGGGTGTGCCATGACAAATTCCGGCGCTTGCTTGTGAATCCGGCTTGCCGCCTCGCCAATGATCTCGATGTTGCGTATGACGGCGTCCTGAACCTGCTGGTTTTGTTGGAGAGCTACGACGCTGCCGAAATGCTCCACATATTGAATAGCTCGCTCAATCGCCTGCGCGAAGGGCTCCAGATAGTCTTCGACACGTTCCGGATGCTTCATAAGGGCTCGGCCTGCTGCAGTACGCGTTCACGAAGCTTGGCCGAGAGGAATTCGGGCGTTAACACCGTGACGGGCACGCCCAGTAATTCTTGCGCTTCATGTTCCAGACCTGTGAGGGTGAACAACGTCGTGGTTTCCGTGGGGTCAACCAGTAAGTCAAGATCGCTCTCGTCCGTGTCGGTGCCAGTCAGAACCGATCCGAAGACGCGGGGGTGCGATAGGCCGTAGCCCCTAATAAGCTGCCGCAACTCCGCGCGGTGGGCCGTAAGCGCTTCAGATGGTTTCATAACGGCGGATCCTACCAGAGGCGGCCTTACTTACTTGGGTGCGGGAATCCCGTCACCCGCAGGTTTACCATAGCACGTCGACTATACAAATGTGTAGGCAAACTCGGAGTGCGGTAGCGTAGGTACCACCTTTGCCAACGGTGCGGCATCGGCGGGTGAAGAATGTTGAGCGAGAAAGGCGGCGTCAAGCCGCCGCACCAAGGCGGGCTGCGCCCGCAAATGTCCATCCTTTCATTTCAGGACCACGCTTGCCCCGGCGGCCAAACTCTCGATATAGTGAGCGACAGAGGGCGGGCTGAGAACACTTGAGTTGCCTTCGAACCGCCCCACGGAGATCCAGCATCGTGGCGAACACGGGCGCAGCCAGGTCGAAGGAATCCGAGAGCGGTAAACTGAGGATCGGTGATGATTGGAATGCCATCCGAATCATCGCGCTGTCACAAGCCAATCCCCTCAAGGCCATCGCGGAGTTCGTGGAGAACAGCATCGATGCGCATGCCAAAACCGTCACCATCACCCACGGCCGCGAGCACGGCGAGCACTACTTAACGGTCAGGGACGACGGCGACGGGGCCCCGCGCGGTCCTGACGGCCTGCCTGACTTCAAGTACGTTGCCACCCATATCTGTGACTCGATCAAGCGACGCTTGAAGGCAGAGGGCGCTGGAGGCGGCATACAAGGGGAATTTGGCATCGGCCTTCTAAGCTTCTGGACCGTGGGCGACACACTCACGATGACGTCGACCGGCGCCGATCAACGGGCCTACCAGATGGTTATGAGCAAGGGCGATCCGCGCTACACGGTGAGCCCGCGGCGCGTGCTTTTTGGCGAACGGGGCACCGAAGTCAAGATCGGCCCTTTGCTCGAGGGCATCCGCAGTTTAAGCGGCGAGAAGATCCAATGGTATCTGGCCTCGGAACTGCGCGACCGTATCCGCAATACCCAGGTCCGGGTAACCGTGATTGACAAACTGGCGCGCAAGCAGTACGAGGTCGAACCACGGCAGTTTGGAGGCCGGCTGCTGCACCAATTACCGCCCGTCCGCTCGCCGTTCGGCGAGGCGTATGCCGAACTCTATCTCACGGAACCGGCCGACGACTGCCGGGTGGCCCTTACCCGCGCTGGCACGCGGGTGATCGAGGATATCGCTATTCTGCCCGGTTTGGAGCGACCACCCTGGGACTTGCGTTACCTGCAGGGCCTGATCGACGTGCCCTACCTCAACCTCACACCCGGCACTCGTTCCGGAATTGTGCATGACGAACGCTACGCGGCATTGGTGGAGGCCCTGTCGCCGCTCGAAGCGCACCTTAATGGCGTCATTGAAGCACAGCGTCGCGCCGAGGAAGAGCAGGCAAATCGAGAGTCCTTGCGTGCCATCCAGCGTGCGTTTCGCGAGGCCATGCTAGCCTTGCCGCGCGAGGAATACGACTGGTTTGACATCCAGGCGCGCTCGGCGCAAGGGGGCGGCACGGGCGAGCCGCCGGCACAAAGCCCGGCGATGGAAGAGGGAGCTGTGACGGGTGTTCCGGAACCGAAAGAAGGTGAAACCACCCAGCGGCATTTCTTCGACCATGCCGGGCCCCTGCACAGCGTGGTGATTTCCCCGGCGGCGAGCACGTTGGCCGTGAACCAAAGCCGGCGCTTTCGCGCCCTGCCGCGGGATCGCTCGCGCCGAAGGGTGGAGCAGGACCTGCTATTTACCTGGGAGATCGCCGAAGGAGGCGGAACGCTCTCGTCGGCCTCCGATCAGGAGGTGAGCTTCCAGGCGCCGTCCTCGCCTGGCCTCGTCCGCTTATCCATCGCCGTCTCGCAGCACGACGTGCGCTGCAGCGCCGAGGCGCTGGTCACCGTCGCTGACAGTATCGGTGAGGCCATCAGCCCTGCTGCCGTCAACGCTCGCGGCTTGCCGGGCTACACATTTGAGAGGGCCGCAGGAGAGCTGTGGCGCTCGCGATTTGACGCCGAACGCAACCTTATTGTCGTGAATAACGGACATCGCGATTTCGTCTTCGCCACGCGCAGCCGCGCGTTGCAGCTACGCTACCTCGTGCGGCTCTACGTCAAAGAATTGGTGCTGAAGAACTTCGCGGGGCTGCCGGCCGAACAATTGGCGGAGCGGATGATTGAGCTCTCGCTCTATGTCGAAGACAATTTGAAGTCCAGGTGAAAGTCATCTGGTAGGATGCCGGGCTGCGCCAATTATCAGATCTTGAAGCACGAGCCATAGCCGTAATAGCCGGGCCCGCGGCCACGCGGTTGAAGCGTTGAAGCCCTGCTGGGCGTTTGTTATACTTGCGCCTCATTCAAGCCGTAATGAAGCCGTGGCGGGCCGCGCCTCGCTTTCAACTACGGCGTACCCAACGCGCTACGCGTCGGGAACCTTCCCACCCAGGAGGTCTAGGTCTGTCATGGCTCCGCCGAAAATTTATAAGAATTTCATCAACGGTGAATGGGTTGAATCTGTCACTGGACAGGCTTTCGAAAACGTCAACCCCGCCGACCGCAATGAACTCGTCGGAATGTTTCCCAAGTCTACCAGGGAGGACGTCGATAATGCCGTGGCAGCGGCGAAGGAGGCTTACAAATCCTGGCACCTGATGCCAGCACCGAAGAGGGGCGAGATCCTGTTCCGGGCGGCGCGGCTTCTGCACGAGCGCAAGGAAACACTGGCCGAACAGATGACGCGTGAGATGGGCAAAGTGCTCGTCGAGACGCGGGGCGACGTGCAGGAAGCCATCGACATGACTTTTTACATGGCGGGCGAAGGGCGCCGCCAGTTCGGCCAGACCATGCCCTCCGAACTGCCCCACAAGTTCTGCATGACGGCGCGTAGCCCTATCGGCGTCTGCGCGTTGATTACGCCCTGGAACTTCCCCATGGCCATTCCATCCTGGAAGATCATGCCGGCGTTGATCTGCGGCAACACGGTAGTGATCAAGCCAGCCACAGACACGCCACTTTCCACTTACCACCTGGTGCAGATTCTGGAGGAAGCGGGTATGCCACGCGGCGTCGTGAACCTGGTTACTGGTTCCGGTGGTGCCGTGGGCTCGCCGCTGATGACGCACGACGACGTGCGCGTGGTCTCCTTCACCGGCTCGACCGAGATCGGCCGCCAAGTGTCCCGGGCTTGCTCCGAGACCTTCAAGCACGCTTGCCTGGAAATGGGCGGTAAGAACATCATCATCGTCATGAGCGACGCCAACCTGGAATTGGCCGTTGACGGTGCGATCTGGGGCGGCTTCGGAACCACGGGCCAGCGCTGCACCGCAGCCAGCCGTGTGGTCGTCCATAAGGACGTCTACAAGCAGTTTACCGAGGTCTTTGCTGTCCGGGCGCGCGCCCTCAAGGTCGGCAATGGGCTTGACCCTGCGGTGCAGATGGGGCCGCTCATCAACGAAGGTCAACTGCAAACCGTTGACGAATACGTCCGCATCGGCAAGGATGAAGGAGCGAGGCTTCTAACCGGCGGCCAGCGTCTTACCGGTCCGGAGTACGAAGCCGGGGCTTTTTACGCCGCCACGATCTTCGTCGACTGCGATCCCAAGATGCGCATAGCGCAGGAGGAAATCTTTGGACCCGTGGTTTCCGTCATTCCCTGCGACAGCCTCGACGACGCCATCGAGATCGGTAATGGGGTGGTTTACGGCCTGTCCTCATCGATTTATACCCAAGACGTGAACAACGCTTTTCGGGCTATGCGCGACATGGAGACGGGCATCTTTTACGTAAACGCCTCCACGATCGGCGCCGAAACCCACCTGCCCTTCGGAGGCACCAAGCAGACGGGCAACGGCCACCGCGAGGCGGCTACGGCGGCGCTGGACTTCTACTCGGAATGGAAGTCCATCTACGTCGACTACAGCAGTAAGCTGCAGCGCGCCCAGATCGACAACCTGTAGCCATCCCAATGAACGAGTGATGAATGACAAGGGACGAGCCCGCGAGCCCCGCGAGGGTTGATTGCCTTCAGTGTAGTCTCGACTTAAACTAGCCGTGGACGAGATGGTGGACGGCGAGCATCTCGGCAAACTCAAGAGGGAGGAAGGAATGAGCGGAATACGGGTTCTGGTGGGTACACGCAAGGGAGCGTTCGTTCTAACGTCTGACGGCAAGCGCGAAACGTGGGAAGTCAGTGGTCCCCACTTTGCGGGCTGGGAGGTCTATCACATGAAGGGGTCGCCCGCTGACGCCAATCGCCTGTATGCCTCGCAGACGAGCGGCTGGGCCGGGCAGGTGATCCAACGCTCCAACGACGGCGGCAAGACTTGGGAGGCGCCCGGAGGTGGGGTAACAACGAGCCCCGAGGGCTTTCCCCGGGGCGAGAGCAACAAATTCGTCTACGACACAACTCCGGAAACCGGCAAGCCCCTCACCACGCACCAGTTTTACGACGGCACGCAGCACCCTTGGGAGTTCAAGCGGGTGTGGCATCTCGAACCTTCGCTGAGCGATCCCGATACCGTTTACGCCGGGGTTGAAGACGCTGCCTTGTTCCGCTCGAGCGACGGTGGCAAGAGTTGGCAGGAACTCCCCGGCCTGCGCGGTCACGGCACAGGTCCCAAATGGCAGCCGGGCGCCGGCGGGATGTGCTTGCACACGATCATTCTCAATGCGAGCGACCCCGAGCGGATCTTCATCGCCATCTCGGCGGCGGGCGCTTTTCGCACCGACGATGCCGGCAAAACGTGGAAGCCGATCAACCTTGGACTGAAGTCCCAGTACATCCCCGATCCGGCTGCCGAGGTCGGCCACTGCGTTCACCACCTGGCCATGCACCGGTCGCGTCCGAGCGTCCTGTTCATGCAGAAGCACTGGGACGTCATGCGTAGCAACGACGCCGGCGAGTCGTGGCAAGAGGTGAGCGGGAATCTGCCCACCGACTTCGGGTTCGTGATCGACGTTCACGCCCACGAGCCGGATACGATCTACGTGGTTCCCATCAAAAGCGACGTGGAGCACTATCCGCCGGAGGCAAAGCTGCGCGTCTACCGTAGCCGCTCGGGCGGGAATGAGTGGGAGGCGCTCACCAAGGGTCTGCCGCAGTGCAACTGCTACGTCAACGTGTTGCGCGACGCGATGAGCGTCGACTCGCTCGATCCGTGCGGCGTCTATTTCGGCACTACCGGCGGGCAGGTGTACGCTTCGGCCGATGCTGGAGACAATTGGGCTCCCATCGTGCGAGATCTTCCTGCCGTGCTTTCCGTGGAGGTCCAGACGCTGCCATGATCCGAGTCGTGCTCCCAACACATCTGCGGACGCTGGCGCGCATCGACGGCGAAGTGGAACTCGTACTCGAGGGTCAGATCACACAACGCTCGGTGCTCGACGCGCTTGAGGCCCGCTACCCGGTGCTCTGCGGGACGATCCGCAACCACGTTACGAAGCAGCGCCGGCCGTTCATGCGGTTCTTCGCCTGCGAGCAGGACCTGTCCCTTGAGCCGCCCGACGCCCCGTTGCCCGACGCGGTCGCGTCGGGGGCGGAGCCCTTTCTTGTGGTAGGGGCCATTGCGGGCGGCTAGCCTGGCTTAGCTGGTCGTCCTGTTCATAGGTATCACAATACAGGGCTGGCCCAGACCGGAACTTGTCCCGATGAAATCGGGAGGTCTGCGAAGGGTATGACCGCCAGCATGCTGATCTAACCGTTTGCGCCGGCCCCGCCCACCACGTTACTCTGAGCCAATCCCCGTTGAAAGAACCAGAGCGTCTTCCCGAGGCGCCAGGTAGTAATCTCGGCGCCTGCCCACAATGGTGTAGCCTGAGGACCGGTAAAGCGCCAGGGCGGACTGGTTGGACGGACGGACCTCGAGGTATACGCGCTTCGTTCCGGCTGCACGCAACCAGCAGTGAACCCCGTGCACCAGTTCCTGTCCGACGCCCTGACGTCGATGCTGAGGGTCAATCGCCAGATTTTGCAGTTCCGCCTCGTCGGCCACACGCCGTGCCGCCGCAAAACCCACTATCTGCCCCGCTGCATCTTCGGCAACCAGCAGCACCCCGCTCGGAGCTCCAGCCAGCCCCACGTAGTCAGATTCCTGCCATTGCGCAGCTTGAGGATTTTTCTGCTGGAGGGCCACGATGGCGGAGATATCTTGAGATGCAGCCGGTCGAATTATGAGTCTGTCAGTTGCCATTTGTCGCTTGTCTTTTGTCACTTCTTGTTCGTTCTTGGTCCTTTGCTCCCGTCCCTGTCATCCCTGCTGCTTCGTCCGTGCCAAACCTAGCGCACCGTGGTATGCCAGGGGACGAAGAACCGAGAGCCGAGAACCAAGAGCTAAGAACCAAGGACCAAGGACAACGGTCTACGGACGTCTTTACTCTCGCCATTTCATTTCCGCATCCGTGCGGCGTATGTAGTAAGCATCAAGCTCAGCCGGCGATTGCAGCCGCCCTTGGCGGCACGCCAGTAGCGCGCAACGCGCGATGCCGTCAAGCAAGGGCCCAGGAACCATTCGCCAGCGGAATTGAGGCCAGTCGTTACTCAGAGCCTGCGTCGCCACGTCGTGCTGGCGGGCGACACAGGTAAGGGCGTGGGCCGGCTGGATGGTGCCGGCAGTTTGTTGTAGAAGACGCATAGCGGCATCCGGCTTCGCCAGGAGTGCTTCGCCCCGCCGCAAGAAGGCGCCCGTGGAGTCTGCGCGCTCAAACAAGCTGAGAAAAAACTCTCCACGCCTAGCGTCCAAAATGGGAATCGCGAGCCGCGTGTCGGGTCGCGCCTCTTCCACCATGGCTTCGAGCACCGAGATGCCGCGCACCGATCTCGAGAATGCGGTGCCCCAAGCCTGTGCGGCTGCCACACCGATGCGGATTCCGGTGAAGGAACCGGGACCGTGGGCGACCGCAAACAATTCAATGTCGCGGAGGCTGAGCTGCGTCTGTCGGAGCAGACCCTCCACGATCTGGAAAAGGGTGATCGAATAGCTGGCTGAGGTCTCGTTGGCTGCGACAGCCAGACACTCTGTGTCGCGATAGATGGCGGCGCCGCCGTGTTCATCCGTGGTGTTAAATGCCAGTATCAGCATCCCAAGGATTACTCCACGATGGGCGAGCAACAGGGTGTGCGAACGGGTTTGGGCTCCATCAGCTCCACGCGAGTGGAGTTGGGGTCGTAGAGGTTGAGTTGCCACTTGCCGTCGCGTCCGATCTGCGGTTTCTCGGGTTTGAGGCCGCGCTCGATAACGGTCTTGTATACGGCGGCCACACTCGGAACGCCCAGCGCCATGTGGTGCATCACCCCCAGGGTGCGGACCGACGGATTGCGCACGTTGAGCATGTACTCCAGCCAGTCAGTGCCCTCGGGCACGCGCATGTCCACCCAGTCGGTCTCGGTGTCGGTCATCCCCCCGTGCCAGATGGAACGAAAACCCAGAACATCCTTGTAGAAGCGGTCGGCGGCCGCCTGGTCGCGCACCACCACGCCGACGTGGATCATGCGCTGAGAGATGGGGGTTTCGGCAAGAAACTTGCCGAAGTTCCGGCTGTGCAGCGAGCCCGGCAGATACTGCACAAACTCAACAGTGTGGCCGTCCGGGTCTTCCACTTCGAAGCTCAAGTTCCCGTCCAGCTCCGGACGAAGAGCGCCCTGTGGAACCTTGACGCCGCGGCTGGCGAGATAGTCCCGAAGCTGCTTGGCGTCCGAGGTTTCGAAGGCGATGTGCGAGAGCCGGTCCTCCTTAGGGTCCTTGAGCTCGGGAAAGACTTCGACGTACTGGTGGTCATTGACCTTGAAATAGGTCAACATCAGCCCGCCGGTAGGCTTGTCGACGGTAAAGGGCTCCTGAAAGCCGAGGATCTGGCCGTAGAAGGAGCGCGCCGCAGCCAGGTCATCAGTCTTGAGGCCGATGTGGGCAACGCCCACGATGGCCGGCCGGGACAGTGTGTGTCCGACATTCTGAGGCCTGAGTGCGGGAGCCATCGTCCCCGGGCCATATGCGACGCCGGAAAGCATAGAAAGTAGCGAGATCGCCGCAGTGAGGTAAAGCTTGGCACGAGAATTCATACACGAATACTGCCCGTTCGCGGCAGCCGGAGTCAAGCGCAGTGCGGCCAGGTGTAGGGGCGAATGGTCCGGCGACCAGTCGCCCAAGGAAGGCTCAAGGCCTTCTCCTGCCAGGGGTGCTAGGCCGCTGACTTCAGGTCCGCAATGCAGTTCGGACACCGCACTGCGCCGATGGGAATGCTCGTCTTGCAGTAGGGACAATCCTTGGTGTTGGGCGGCGCTGGTGCCGCCTGTTTTTTCAAGCGGTTCACCTGCTTCACAAGCAGGAAGATGACAAAGGCCACGATCAGGAAATCAATTACAGCGTTCAGAAAAACCCCGTAATTGATGGTTGGCGCTCCTGCCGCTTTCGCGGCAGCCAGGGACTCGTAATGGGTTGAGGAAAGGTTGAGGAACAGACTCGAAAAGTCTACCTTTCCGAGAATCAGCCCGATCGGTGGCATGATCATGTCGTTGACGACCGAGGTGACGATCTTTCCGAAGGCCGCTCCAATGATAATGCCCACGGCCATGTCCATGACGTTGCCGCGCATGACAAATTCTTTGAATTCTTTCCACATGTTGGATTGCTCCTTGCAGGCGCTGGATTTCGATCTGCCTACCGCTGATCGATTTGATTACACGACGGCTGGGGGGATGGTATGCCGATGGGCTACCGTGTGTCAAGGCAGGCTAATCAAATCAAGCCGTCATCCTAATCATTGCTAATCAAGCATACGAAGCACAACCGACATCCGGAAGTCGCATGCGGCGCTGTGCGCTTGCGCTAGACAGAACGCTCCAGACTCTACTATGGTGATTATTGAGGCAAATGTTGGTTCCGACGCGCCGGCCATCAGCAAGGCTGCTTCCTATACGACTAAAGATCACGTTCACCCTTTCCTATTTGGTTTTCTCGGTTTTTCTTCCCGCAACGGCGCAGGACGTCTTGACGTACCACAACGACAATGCGCGAACCGGCCAGAATTTGAATGAGACCATCCTGAACCTGACGAACGTCAACTCAAGCACCTTCGGCAGACTCTTTACCATATCCGTGGATGGCAAAGTGGACGCCCAGCCGCTGTACGGGTCGGCGGTTTCCATTCCCGGGAAAGGCACCCACAACGTCTTGTTCGTCGAGACCGAGCATGACAGTGTCTATGCCCTGGACGCTGACGTGGGCACGGTACTTTGGCAGGCCTCGCTGTTGAAGCCAGGAGAGACGACTTCAGACGACAGGGGTTGCGGTCAAGTCGAGCCCGAAATCGGGGTCACAGCCACGCCGGTTATTGATCGCTTGGAAGGGCCGCACGGCAGCATCTATGTGGTGGCCATGAGCAAGGATGGGGCAGGCAACTATTTTCAGCGACTGCATGCGCTCGATATGACGACAGGGCAAGAGGAGTTCGGCGGACCTGTTGACATCCAGGCAGTCTTTCCCGGAACGGGTGATAACAGCATGGGCGGTAACGTTGTCTTTGACCCGAAGCAATATAAGGAGCGCCCGGGATTGCTGCTGCTCAACCAAGTGGTTTACACCGCTTGGTCTTCGCACTGCGACATCCGTCCCTACACGGGTTGGGTGATCGGCTACGACGAGAGCAGCTTGAACCAGGTCAACGTGCTGAACATCGCCCCTAGTGGCAGCGGGGCTTCCGTGTGGGCGAGCGGCGCCGGCGCGGCGGCCGATTCGGATGGGAACATCTACTTTCTCGCGGCCAACGGCACTTTCGACACCGCCCTCGACGCCAACGGCTTTCCCAGCGGGGGGGACTACGGCAACGCCTTTCTGAAAGTCGCCACAGCCAACAATAAATTGTCGGTGGCGGACTATTTCACTATGTTCAACGCGGTGGCGGAGTCCAGTCTCGACGAAGACCTCGGCTCGGGCGGCGCGTTGGTCCTTCCCGATTTGACAGATGGGTTGGGTCAGACTCGCCATCTCGCGGTTGGAGCCGGCAAAGATGCAGAGATCTACATGGTGGACCGCGACAACATGGGGAAGTTCAATCCAAACAACAACGATGCGATCTATCAAGCATTACCCGGAGCCTTGGGCGGCCCCGAGTTCGGCATGCCGGCCTATTTCAACAACGAGATCTATTACGGGGCGGTGGATGACTCCGTCCGGGCGTTCGCATTCGCGTCGGCCAAGCTCGCGGCGACTCCCGCGTCTCAAACCAGCCACACTTTTCCCTATCCAGGGGCAACACCGAGCATTTCTGCCAACGGGACAAACAATGGAATTGTATGGGTAAGCGAGAACACCGATCCGGCGGTCCTCCACGCCTATGATGCGGCAGACCTATCTCACGAGTTGTACAACAGCAGCCAGGCACCCAACGTGCGCGATCAATTCGGGTCGGGCAACAAGTTCATCACCCCAACCATTGCCAATGGCAAGGTCTACGTGGGTACGACGAACGGGGTCGGGGTCTTTGGACTGCTCCAGTCCACCCCGGAACTCTCTCCGAGCAGCCTTGCCTTTGGCCCAGAAGTGGTGAGTGCCACGAGCGCGGTCCAGCAAGTTACACTGACCAACGGCGGGAGCTCTGCGTTGACTATTTCAAGTGTGGCGACCGGTGGCGACTTCACGCAAACGAATACTTGCGGCACGAGTATCAGTGTTGGGGCGAACTGCACGATCAGTGTCACCTTTACCCCGACCCAGGGAGGGAGCAGAACGGGAACACTGACCGTCTCAGACAGCGCTCCCGGAAGTCCGCATACAGTGGCGCTCTCCGGCACCGGACAGGACTTTTCGATCGGCGTTGCCGCGGGGTCCTCGGCATCGGCCACAGTGACTGCAGGCCAGTCCGCGACCTACAAACTGAGCATTACGCCTGTGGGCGGATTCAATCAGACAGTTACATTGACGTGCAGTGGCGCTCCGTCTGAAGCGAATTGCTCCCTCTCAGTGGGCTCGGTCACGCTGAACGGGTCCACTGCTTCCAGCGTCTCCGTAATGGTTACAACGATGGCGCCAGGTACGGCGACGGGAACTAAGCCGGTTCTGCCGTTATCAGGCCAACTTTATTGTCTGTGCGGTCTCCTTGCGCTGGCCTGGTTGTTGGCGATGCGGGCCCGCTTCACGTCGGGTAGGCGGCAAAGAGTGTTTCTTGGCGCAGCGGCCTCCAGCCTCGGGTTAAGCGTAGTCTTTGTCCTGTTCGTGGCCGCCTGCGGGGGTGGCAATGTCAGTGGCAGACCCAGCAATCCCGGGACTGCCGCCGGCACTTACACGTTAAGCGTCAACGGCAACTCTTCCTTGGGCTCGTCCAGCTTGGCGCGCAACCTTAGCCTGACGCTCCAAGTGAACTGAACGCTAGAGATGAAACTTGTGCTGGCCTCCAGTTCGCCCCGACGCCAAGAACTCCTCGAGAGAGCGGGTTTTGAGTTCGAGGTGCGTCCCAGTGGGGCGGAGGAAGTGCGGCGGAGCGGCGAGGGCGCGGAAGACTTCGCGCGCCGCGCGGCGCGCGAAAAGTCGCTGGACGTAGCCGGGTCCTCACCTCCGGGCAGCCTGGTGTTGGGCGCCGACACGGTGGTTGTTATTGACGGCTTGATCCTAGGCAAGCCATCTGACCGGGACGACGCGGCCTGCATGCTGCGCATGCTTTCGGGCGCGAGCCACGACGTGGTCACCGGAGTATGTCTGGTCCGTGCTCCGGGCGAGATCTTGGCTGTCGCGCACGAAACCACGATGGTTAGGTTTCGCGACCTCGAGGAAGCGGAGATCCGGGATTACGTCGAGAGCAGCGAGCCTATGGACAAGGCAGGAGCTTACGCCATACAGGGCCTTGCCTCTCGGTTCGTCACTCGGATAGAGGGCTGCTACTTTAACGTGGTGGGACTACCTGTTTCCCTTGTCTACGGCATGCTGAAGCCCTTTCTTCGATTGAATCATTGACCCACTGAATCATCGGGTGATTGAGCGATTGAGTCATTGCGTGATTGCGGCGAGGCGGTAGCGCTGGCAAGCAAGGGAAGACAACAACGCAAACGCGACGCCAATGGCCCAATCACTCAATCACAGAATGATCCTCTCGTCTCCCTGCCTGCGGGTGACGCGCGCCCGGTCGAGGTATTCGAGCAAGGGGATGACATACTTCCGGCTGAGGCCGGTCATCTCCTTGAAGGCCGCCACGTTGATTCGATCGCTCTGGGCTTTGCGCTGCCTTAGTGTTTCCTGGAGTTTTTCCAGCGCCGCCCCGTGGAAGATCAAGCCTTCGGCCACCCTCACCAGGACCCTTTCCTTGAGTAGTATTTGGAGGATCTTCTCGGCCCGGCTGCGGTCGACGCGGAGCGTAGCCAGGACCTCCGCAGCGCCCGGCACTGCGAGGCCGGCCTGCTCAAACGCCCGGCTGATCTGGTTACGCGCTTCCGCCTCTTCCGGGGTGAGCCGCAGGGCGCGACCGGCCAGCATCACCGTTTCTCCCTGCGCGTCCACTTTGCCCTGCGCGCTGAGCGCCTGAAGCACGGTGTTAAAGCCTGCGACCGAAGGCAGTAAAGGGTGGCGCAGATTTTCCCGCTTTTGGAAACTCTGCGCTACCCGGGCGCGCAATTCCTCCTTAGAGAGCCCCGGGACCAGAGGATTTGCCTCGTGGAATTCCCCCAACGTCTTCGCCGTGCTTTCTTTCAGGGCTCGGAAGTACTCCGCGTGCATGAAGAGGCTGGGCGGCTGGGCGGCACTCACCAGGCCGCCTTTACCCTCCACCAACTTCGCCACCCGCACAACGTCCTCGGGTAGCCACCCTGTGCGCGCCACCAGGTCGGCGAGGCTGGCCTCGCCTGACTGCCGCGTCAGGGCCTCCAGGCAAGACTCAGGATCGCCGGCTTCCATGATCTCGAGGAATTGGCGAACGTTCGGGTCCCGCTCTGCGGGGCGCGTCAATGGCTGGCTGTCCAGAATGCTTCCTCCGCCGATGGTTGTGACCGGCGAAAACTGCCGGATGATAAAGCGATCATGAGGCAGGAACAGTCCGGGCTCTGCTAAACGCAGTCGGGCGTAGGTTCGCCCGGCGGTCTTCAGCTCCTTCCCATCCAGCAGCACCACCTCAGCTATCGTCTCCGCTGTGCCGCAATGGAAATGGACTCGAGCGCGGTCCTTCAGAGGCCGAGCCGAAGGTAGAAGGGAAAGTGCGACGTCCAGGCGCGATGTGACGCGGAAGAGATCTGGCGGCCCCAGAACCATGCCGCGCCCTATGTCCCGAGCCTCAATGCCGACCAGATTCAGCGCGGTGCGCTGCCCGGCAAGGGCCACGGCAGCCGGTTGATTATGCACCTCCAGTCCGCGAACGCGCGCCCGGCGGCCCAGTGGAAGGACCTCCACCTCTGCTTCCTTCTCGATGCTTCCGGAGATGAGCGTGCCGGTAACGACCGTGCCGAAGCCCTTCATCACAAACGCGCGATCAATGGGCAGTCGAAAGGGCAGTCCCACGGGCTTGGGAGAAATGGCCTGACTCAACCGCTGGAGTTCAGCTTTCAGTGTATCCAGACCCTCGCCACTTCGCGAGCTCACGGCTACAACGGGGGCGCCTTCCAGAAAGGAACCCGCCGCGAACTCCTGAACTTCCAGCTTGACGATCTCAAGCAGGTCGCGATCCACTAAGTCCGACTTGGTGATCACCACCAGACCGTGTCTCACGCCCAGCAACCTGCAGATGTCGAAGTGCTCGCGCGTCTGGGGCTTAATCGACTCGTCCGCCGCCACCACCAGCATCACCAAGTCGATGCCGCTCGCCCCCGCCAGCATGTTCTTCACGAAACGCTCGTGACCGGGAACGTCAATGAAGCCTACCCGCACTCCTTCGCCGATGGTTCGACCTTGCTCACTGTCCCCGAGCGCAGTCGAGGGGAGGTCCAGGTGCGCGAACCCGAGGTCGATAGTGATCCCTCGCCGCTTCTCCTCTTCCAGCCGGTCGGGGTCGGTTCCCGTCAAGGCCAGCACCAACGCTGACTTGCCGTGATCGATGTGCCCCGCGGTCCCTACAATGATGGACTTCATCGAT
>DATJKY010000239.1:0-16204 GCA_035490955.1 Terriglobia bacterium
CCTCTTGATCCAGTTCGTCGAGCCGCCGATCCAATTCCTCACGCTGGGCAGTGGTCAATGGGATCGCCTCGGGGGTCGCTGAGAGACTCTCCCAGAGCTCCTCCAAGAGCCGCAAACGTTCTTCTGAACTCAGGCTGGTAATGTCTATGGTTCCCACGGAACAAGTATAACGCAAGTCCCCTTTTCCGGGCCTCTCGGAGTTCTTGAGCCTTCTTCGCCTACCGGTACAGCTCGCTGCTGATCACTCGAGTGTGCGAGATGCTCGTCTATGGTCTTGGGCTTACCGGCCATAGTTTGTGCTCCCTGGGAGATCAAGGACTAGTTCTCCGTCGACGTCGCACCAAGTCCTTAATCTTTAGGTTGGCCGGATAAGTAAGACGGCCGGGGCTGGCCTGAGGTGAAGAGCCAGCGGCAAACCCGACGGCGTCCCCAGAAAGCTATGGGTCAAATGCGACCGGACGGATCCGTTTATGACATACCCCCAGGAAACGAAGAAGTTGTCGATTAGATACTGAAGCCACTCAACGTATTCGTAGAACTTCTCGCCACCATCCCAAACCAGCAGCTTTCCATCGTCACTTGGCATCCATTGACAGTAGTAACTTGCAGGCTGGCCTGTCGCTGTTTCAAAGTTGCCGAGCAGCGTCGGATTCATCTGGCGTCGGCTCGCCGACAAAGAAGCAAGCGTCCGGCCCTAATGGCAGTCCGACCGCTTCTCGTAATGGATCAGGAATTTTGGCGGCGACCTCGGGGTCCCTCTTTTCATGTCGGATTTCGTTGAACTTCCGAAGATATGCCAGATGGTGGGCGCGGAGCGGTGGTGAGATTGCGAACGCGCCGCGGAATTCAGTGTGGTAGCCCACGCCCGAGTCCTACTTGGCAGCTAACTCATGTTTAGGCTGACCTGGACCAAGCCGTGCCGTAGCCGGCCAAGGCGACAAGGGCTGAGGGCCAGCCTAGTCAGTAGCCCTCTCACTGTGGCGAACTCTCCCGCGCTTGGCCTCGAAATACACGCCACTTAAGGGCGACGGGCCCGTTAGACAGCCGACCCTTGTTTGCCGATCTCCGGAACTGACAGCTTGCGGCAAATCTTTCTTGCAAGGAGATCAGGTACTTCGGTGTGCCTGGGAATCGCCTCTACGGCACCTGTTGTTGCATTGCTCCACAGAGAGTGCGCCCGCCCCTCGCGCTTCAGATAACACCCATGCTTTCGGAGGCACTGCAGCAGAGCGCCCCGCTTCACTCGACGATCACCGTGCCACGTTCGGCATCGGCAGGAACACCTCGGAGCGCGTCTTCACGCCGATCTTCTAAAATTAGGGTGATGGCGTCAGCCAAACTCGTTCGCGCTTCATCCTTCGTTCGCCCCTGTCCGTTGGCGCCGGGAATTTCCGGACAGTACGCGACATACCAATCGCCGTCACGTTCAATGATCGCTGTAAACTCATTGCGCATCGATACCCTCCACTCCAGCGAGAACTTCATTCTTACACAACGCTCTCCGCCGGGCTACCGTCACTTGTGTTTAAGCTGACCTGGATAAGACCGGACGTGGCCGGTCGCAGAGCCAACGGTGTGCTCGGGAGGGCCGGTTGTCGCTCGAGAGGTAGCGCAGAGTTCGCGCTTTCTCGAACCCTGCGGCACTTCTTCACCGCGTTTCAAAAAACGTAGAGTTTGAAGAGGTCAAACTCTGCCTACCTCTCACAGGTCTGTCGCAGGCGCGAGTTGCCGAAACACAGCCGTTAGCCTGCATTTCTCTTGTGAGAAATGCAGGTTAGAGCCTCAGCAAGTGTAGCGTAGACCGCGTCTTTCCGTCTCCGGGTTTTCACCGATTTGCCGAGACGAACCGCGGACCCACAAAGCCAGGTCCGCGCTACCCGTGCCTGCGTCCGGAGTCTTACACGAGTCGCTCTGCCCCGCGTCAGCGAGGGCAAAGCAGTGTCAGCTTCAACGCGGTGTTAGCCAACGATGGTCTCGACCGTGCCCGGAAGCTTGTTTACGGTGAGCCTGTGAAGCTCAACCTTTGTGCTCGCGTTGTCGATGTCGATTCCGACCAGGTTTCCGCGCGCGTCGTAATCGAGAACCACGCCTTCCGAAATCTCGCGGCTCTCGACGCTCGTCTGCTCTGACAAATCGATGTAGAGCGAATCCGTGTCGGGATAGTAGTTTAGTTTCATGGTTTGAACCGCCGGTCGGGGAACGCATTGTGGATCGTTACGCCGTCGTCGAGCGTCACGACTCTCAAGTAGCGCCCCTCTAGTTCGGATATTTCCGCCCAGAACCGCTGCCGACTGTTTTCCTGCCGCTCAGAACGAATGGGGTTCTTGAGGACTCGAATGCACCACTCCTTCTTCAGGTATGGACGCTTCCTAAGAACTTCCTTTTCGAAATACTCAGTGAACCCATAGGCCGCCACATGTCAGGATACCTCAGGGGCAGCGGAGACTTCGCGCTTTTCCGAAGTTTGCGGTACTTCTTCACCACGCTTCAAGAGCCACACAGTTTGAAAAGGTCAAACTCTGACGCTACCTCTCATAGGTCAGTCACAGGCGCTGTTGCCGAACTGCCGCTAGAGCTTGAGCTCCACGATCGTGGCGCCGGTGCCGCCCTCGCGCGGTGGTGCAGGATAGAACTTCTCCACGTGCGGGTGTGAAGCAAACATCTCGTTCAGTCTGGTTTTCAGGATGTTCTTGCCATGACCGTGCACGACGCGCAGGCGAAAGCGTCCGGCCATATAGGAGTCGTCGAGAAACTTGTCGACTCGTTCGAGGGCTTCCTCCGCCGTGCTGCCGATCACGTTGATTTCGGCCGCCGCCTCACCTTGGGATTCGGGGTTCGGGGTTTGGGATTCGCGGGGTGGGAGTGAAATCCGAACCCCGACACCCGAATCCCGAACACCGCTGCCAAGCACCCGAACTTCATTCCTGCGCACTCGCATGCGCAGGCGTCCCACTTCGACTTCAACCTGATCGCCCGCGAGGCCGATCACCTTGCCGGGCGTGGGAAGGTTCGTCAGGCGAACAGAGTCGCCCACGGCCGGCGGCCGGTCAATTACCTCGGGCTTCGCTTGCTGCTCTGGCGGAGCTCCCAAGGCCTCCAGAACTTGAGTGTTCCACTCCTCCCGCGCCTCACGTTGGAGGGCGGCGGCCTGGCGTTCGAGCCGTTTGCCGGACCTGCTCGTTTCCAACTGGCCGCGGGCGTCGGCAAGCGCCTTCTCCCATCTCTCTTGGTAGAGCTGAAGGGTTTCTTCCAGGCGCGTATCCAATTCGCGTAGCTTAGCCCGGCGCTCAGCCTCAAACCTATGCTTTAACTCGACCTCGTGCGTCTGCAACGCCTTGCGCTCCTCGTCCAGCGCCGCCAACTCGCGTTCAAGCGCCGCTTGCTGCTCGTGAAGCGACGCTACCAGCACGGCGGTCTGTGCCTCAGCGGGGTCAAGCAGTGCCCGCGCCTTCTCAACAATGGCGGGCTCAAGGCCGAGACGGCGCGCTATGTCCAGCCCGCTCGATTTTCCCGGCAGACCGAGCAGGAGTCTGTAAGTGGGCTGGAGGGTGGCTTCGTCAAAATCCACCGCCGCATTGATCGCCTGAGCTGTCTCCGCGGCGTAAGCCTTCAGGCGCGAGTGATGCGTGGTGGCAAAGGTTATCGCCCCACGCTCGCGAAAGTGTTCCAGAATGGCCACGGCGAGTGCCGCGCCTTCACTGGGGTCAGTGCTTCCGCCGAGTTCGTCCAAAAGGACCAGGTCGCAACGGTCCGCCGCCCTGGCCATCGCTTCGATATTGGTGATATGGGCGGAGAATGTACTCAGGCTTGCCTCGATGGACTGCTGATCGCCGATGTCCGCCAACACCCGTCCAAAGAGCGGCAACCGGGCAACGCTTGCCGGCACGGGCAGGCCTGCCTGGGCCATCAACGCGGTCACGCCGACGGTCTTGAGAGCTAGGGTTTTGCCGCCGGTGTTGGGGCCGCTGATCACTACCAGCGTTTTTGGTGGATCGATTTCGACTGTAATGGGCACCGGACGGCGCTTCTGGCTGCGCAGAGTTCTTTCGAGAAGAGGATGCCGGGCGTCCTTGAGCACCAGAGAGCTAGCCGGGCCGGCTTCTGTCAACTGCGGAAGGCAGCAGTCATACTGGCGGGCGAATTCCGCCTTAGCAAAGGCCAGGTCCATTTCGCTCAGAATCTCCGCTGCCGATAGCAAGTCGGCGCGGCGCGCGCGGAGCCTATCGCTGAATTCGGCGAGAATTCTTTGGACCTCAGCGAACTCGCGCTCCTGTAACTCGACGAGGTCGTTATTGAGCGGGACAGTCTCCATCGGTTCGAGAAACACGGTCGAGCCCGACGAACTGCCGCCATGGACTACGCCAGTGACCCGGCGTTTTTCCTCCGTGCGCACCGGCAGGACGAAACGCTCGTTGCGGATACTCACCACCGCGTCTTGTAGCACTCCCTCCTTGCTCAGGCGGCGGAGAAGTTTCTCCAGGGTGGACTGCACTTCCTGGCGGGTCCGTTCGATGGACTTTCGCAGGCGGGCGAGCGCCGGGCTGGCGGACGAATCCACCGAGCCGTCGGGCAGGATCTTGCCGTCCATCTCCCGAAGCAGGTCCCGGAAGTCCGCCATCCCAGCCACAAGCTGGTCAAGACGCGTGAAAGGAGTTTTCACGAATAAGCCACGAAGGTCCTGTGCCGCGCGAGCTACGTCAAGTAGCGTCAGAATCTCGAGCGCCGAGCAAAATGTTCCTTCCACGGCCAGTCGGTGCAGGAGAGAACGTGGATCCTTAAGCGAACCGAGGCTAGGGCGCGAGGTTTCGCGAAGATATTCCCGGGCCTCGCCAGCGCGTTCGAGGTCGCGGCGTATACTCTCGATGTTCGTGCTAGGCTGGAGTGCCGCCAAGCGCTCCTGGCTGACGGGTCCGGAAAGAAAGTGCGAAAGAAGTTCGAGGATTTGCGGGAACTCCAGCGTGTCGCGGGAAAAGGTGTCAGGGATATCCTTGTCGTGGCTCATGCTCGTCGCTCTGCTTCACTGTACTACTAGTTGGTACAACTTCGCGTGCCGGAAAGATTTAGAACTGTCAATCCGAGCGCAAAGAGAAATCTGCTTTTCCCGTAAAGAACAAAAGAAGCAGATTCCTCGTTGTGCTCGGAATGACAGGTGGGGGGACTTTCGTCGCTATTGATGGGCCGAAGTCCCGCGTAAGACTCAGCATGACTGCTCCTTCAGTTGCGGCTCGGCACCGCTGTCCTAATGATGGTCGCGAGGAATTGTTTCGTCCCAGCTTTTTTGGCGGATCAGCTCGCCGTTGAGCAGCAACTCGCGAGTGTAACGGTAGAAGAAGTGCGTCTTGTCACTGCTCAGATCAAGCTGGGTGCGCCAAACCAGAGCACGGTCAGGAAGGTCGACATCAGTTTCCGCCTCGCCGTGCACCGAACTGATGTCGCTGCGAGCGTCTGCGACCTCGTAGGTCAACTGTTCGTGGTCTTTCTCTTTCCCCCAGGGAAACTCCGAGGCATCATCGCCCCGCCACTCGACACGAGTCGCTTGGCGGGCTTCATCGCGTTCGACGGTCCAGTGGCCGGGCCAAGTCTCCCCGCTGGAATGCAGCCCGGGCAAGCTGTCGTCGGGCCGGACCACAGGCGGACGGAAAGACGGCGCAGGTAATAAGCTCTTCAGCGGCACGACGGGCAGGACAAGGCGAGAGGGTTCCCGGCCTCCGAGTTGGAGGGCGGTGGTCATTGCGTAGGGCGTCGGCCAGATCATGGGCCACAAAGCGTTGGAGACCCCCACACGCACGCGGTGCCCACGCGGGAAGACCCATGAGGTGAAATGCAAATCGACTTCCAAGGAATAGAACCGGCCGGGATCAAGGTCACGTGGGTCGCTCGGGGAATCGCGTTGGGTGCCGTTCAGGCCGGCGCCGGCAACCAAAGTTGTCGTGCCGTCGGGGGCCACATCGGAAAGGCGCACGAACCAATTTGCCACTGGCGCCGTGGCGGATGCCTGAAGAATAGCCCTGGGCCTGCCTAGAACGGCCGTCTCCTCACTGAGGGGCGCTGAGTCGTACGCCAGGCTAAAGGCGTCCACAGGGCGCTGATCCGGAGTGAGATCGCCCCACCAGAAACCGGCTTCCACGCCAACCGACGAGATGTACTTCAAATGGTGAACACTCGATGTGGGAGCCTTCCGGGTGAGCCGATGGTCAGACTGCAGATATAAAGTCTCTTCATGCAATCCCGCCGGGGGCCAGCCGTTTTCGCAGCGCCACTCGCCAGGAATTTCCGCAAGATTGAGGTCCGGTGGATACCAGTGCCGCATATAGACTGCCAGGCGCGGTTCGTTCAAGACGCCGTTCTCGCGATTTTTGAGCCAGTGGTCCCACCAGCGAACCGCCTGGTCGCGCCACTCGACCGCGGGACCAGGTGCGGCGTCGTGTGGGAAGGTGTGGTTCCACGGACCGATAATGGCCTTCACGGGGGCTTTCACCCGCTCCAGCATGCGCGGCACGCTGTCGCGATAGCCGTCGAAAAGGCCGCCAATCAGGAAAGCCGGTATCCGAAGGGCATCGAGCGCACCCACCGGAATCTTCCAGAACTCGCCGTCACGCTGGTGCCGCAGGTAGAGCAGGAACCAGGGTGGGCGGTCAAAGCGCGCTGCCAGGGACTGCTCATCCACTGGGAAGTCGGGGGCCCTCGTCAGGGCGCTCGACAAGTCCATGGCGAGTTCAAACTCATCGGCATGCATCATGCCGTCGATGTAGTGGATGTCGTCATGGAAGAGCTGCTCGGTGGCGTCCACCGCCAAAATCGCCTTCAGCGCGGGCGGGTGCCGCATGGCGAGCTGGATGGAGTTGAAGCCTCCCCACGAGATACCGAGCATGCCGACGTTTCCGTTCGACCAGGGTTGGCGAGCGAGCCAGGCGATCACCTCCAGGCCGTCCAGTTGCTCCTGCTCGGCGTACTCCCGCTCGGGGGTTTCGCCTTCGCTCGCTCCCGTGCCACGAATGTCCACGCGAGCAGCGACGTAGCCGCGACGGACGAAGTAGGAATGCAAACCGTAATCGCGCTGTTTGCTCCAGTCGTCTTTGCGATAAGGGAGGTACTCCAGCAGAGCGGGGAACGTCTCTTCTGGCTTGGCGCCGACAGGGAGGAAAAGGTTAACGGCCAGCCGAACGCCGTCCTTCATCGGAATCCAAGCCCGGGCGATGCGGACAGCGTAGAGTGGCGGTGTCGCAGAGTCATCCGCCTCTGCTGGCAAAACCTTTTGGCCATTCTCCCCTCTCCCATCGGGAGCGGGACCGGCCCGCCGCCCGTAGGCTCTGGACCGCAGGGCAGGGGTGAGGGGGCGAATGAAGTTGTCCCCGCCAGGCGCCCACCCCATAGTTGTTCCCGCTAATCCCGCAACGAGGACGCGTAGCGCGATGAGGACAACCTTCACTGGAGAGTGGATCACGATTCCTTCGCGGCACGGCTGCTTCTTAACCTCCATATTAACCTCCGGGACTTATATTACTGTTTCCGCTTCTGGTCTTGCGACGAAGTGCCGCATCCATTTTTGGCCGCCGAAGATCACGGCGGAAGGAAATCAGAACATTTTTGCATCCTGAAACACTGAAGGAAAGCCCAGCACGTGAGGCTACATAAGTTGTCTTTGAGAACCTGCGCCGGGAAGGACCGGCAGGGGTCTGGGGAGAGCCGGAAGTGGTACACTCGAAGACGTGGCCGCAATCGCTGATCCTGCAAGCGTTGCCGACGTTATCGTCATCGGCGGCGGAATCATCGGAAGCGCAATCGCCCTTCGGTTGGCGCCGGCGGGGCTGAGAGTAATCGTCTTCGACCGCGGGGAGCCGGGCGGCGAGGCTTCCAGCGCCGCGGCGGGCATGCTCGCTCCCTTCGGAGAGAAGATTGAGCCCGGGCCGTTCTTCGATTTATGCCTAGCGAGCTATCGGCTGTATCCCGGCTTCGTGCAAGAAATCGAGGATTTGAGTGGGGCACGCGTGGATTATCGCCGCCACGGAACCCTGCTGTTGGCTGTAAGTGAGGATGAAACACACGAGCTCGAGGGGATAGCTGCCACGCAGCAGAAAATGGGGGTGCCGAGCGAGCAACTCGACGGCGAGACGGCGCGGCAACGGGTGCCGGGTGTCTCCCCCGCCGTACGGCGCGGACTCTTCATCGCGGGCGATCATTGTGTGGATAACGAACTCCTGACGCGGGCCGTGATCAGCGCCGCCCGACGACACAATGTTTCATTTTTTTCCCAGACTTCGGTGACACGGCTGAACGTTCGCCAAAGTCGGGTGGAGAGCGTTGAGGTTGACGCGAACCACATCGCACACGGCGCGACGCTCTCCGCCCGGCAGTTTATTCTCGCTGCCGGGTGCTGGTCGGCTGAACTTGTCAATCCGTTGGGGATCGCGTTGCACACCGAACCCTGCCGTGGGCAGATGATGGAGTTTGACACTGCACGCGAGCTTCCGCTCGTGCTGCGAGCCGGCCGCCACTACTTGGTCCCGCGCGCCGGCGGACGGGTAGTGGTAGGAACGACGGTGGAATACGCGGGATACGAAAAGACCGTAACTGGAGGGGGACTGCGCTCGATACTGGAAGGCGCAGAGCGCATCCTGCCCGATGTGAGGAACTTCAAGTTCCGCCGGGCCTGGGCGGGATTGCGTCCGGATACTGGCGACCATCTTCCCATCCTCGGCCCCGGAGAGTTGTCCAACCTGATCTTCGCTACCGGACACTTTCGCAACGGTATCCTGCTGGCCCCCGTGACTGCCAAGCTGGTTTCCGAGCTTGTGCTGACCGGTTCAACCTCCATCCCCATTGAGGCTTTCCAGCCCACCCGTTTCATAAGGCATGGTCCGGTGAGGGTGCCGTGAACTCCCGGCCCAACCTGTCTTCCGGCTGGCGCACACCTTTAGGTCTGCGATGCTGCCTGTCTGCACTCAGCACCGAAAACGCAGACTTAAAGGTTTGCGCCAGCCCGACGTAAATGCGGCTGCCCGGTGCGCACCGCTCCCAGGGCGGTGACCGGCGGCCTACAGATAGAATAAACTCAAGCGGGGAATCTGATAGCGCTCGAACAGACGCTTCTTCACGAGCTGCCGGTGCAGAGATTCAATCTGCGGTCCGGTCATCTTCTGGCGGCAACTCACCAGGCCTTTATCGACTTCGCGTCGAATGTCGGCCAGCAGCTCCAGTGGTGCGAGGCGGGTCAGGGAAGCCGTCAGTTTCTCCTCCAAGGAGCTGAGCTGGTTCTCCAGTTCTTCCAGGTTGGCCGTGATGTCACTCCGGCAAGCAACAGCCCGAAGGTTCGTGGCCACGTCGCCCAGATCGGTTGCCATCGCCCGAACCCCATCCCGTGCGCGACGTTGCGACGAGCCTTCCACTGCCTCTGCGCAGTGAATGAGATAGTTCCGGACCTCATCACTGCTGAAAGGCGGCTCATCACTTTTGCTTTTGGGCCGCGGCCCGCCTCCGGTGTTCGAGGTGCTCAATTCCTCAGCCGCGCGCAGCACCTCCTGCGAACAATAAGCCAGGCTGTTCACCTTCCGGAACCGTTGCGGCCGCTTGGCAAACTTCTGGAAGGTCCGGTCGACGCCAATCAGCACGGCCTCAAGGGGAATGTCAGCTTCCTTCCAGCACTCCACCAGCGCCCAGTCGAGGGTGGACAACAACGTCGGAGTGCCGCGACATTTGCGGAAGCACTCTTCGATCTCGGTGAAATAGTTGAAGTAGTTTTCCAAAGCAAACAAGGAGTCAGAAGCCAGCAGTCAGAACTAGTTGAAAGTGGTCAGTGGCGAGGAGCAAGAAAAGAACACTTGCCACTGATCACTTGCCACTAGCGCCTTTGTTCTGACTCCTGGCTCCCGACTTCCGGTTGTGATCTTCTACGTTGCGCTCGTAGATAATCCGCAGGCCGTCCAGGGTTAGAGAAGGATCCACGGGAGGCTTGTATTTTGAAGCCGGGGCAACGAGGGCCGCTTGGCCGCCCGTAGCTACGACCTTAGTATTCTGTCCTAGGGCCGCGCAGATGCGGTCCAGGATGCCATCCATCAGCCCTACGGCCCCGTAGAAGAGTCCGGACTGCATACTGCTTACCGTATTGGTCCCAATGACCTTCTGCGGTTCCCGAATGTCGACGCGTGGCAGGCGCGCGGCGCGCTCAAAGAGCGCCTCGGCGGCAATGCCGATACCGGGTGCAATCGCACCGCCCAAATACTCACCTTTCTGCGAGACGACGTCGAAGTTAATGCCGGTGCCGAAATCGACCACCACGCAGGGGCCTCCATACTTCTCAAAGGCCGCCACAGCGTCGGCAATGCGGTCGGCGCCGACTTCCTGCGGGTTGTCGTAATGAATGGCCATACCGGTCCGTGTGCCCGGTCCCAGAAAGAGCGCTTGGAGATGAAAGTACTTCGTCGCCATCTCTTCCAGCAAGGAGTTGAGCGGAGGCACAACGCTCGAGATCATAATCCCACTGATCCGCTCGGACCGGATGCCCTCCAGCGTGAAGAGGTTGCGGATCAGAATGCCGTACTCGTCCGCGGTTTGTGAAGGGTTGGTGGTCAGTCGCCAGTGAGCACGGAGTTCCTTGCCCGCGAAAACCCCGAGCACCGTGTTCGTATTGCCTACGTCGATGGTGAGCAGCATGAGCCAGTATCCGGTATCGCCTTCATTTCACTTCGACAATTTCTCCGGACAACAACTTGTCCTCTTGACCGTCGTCGCGACGAATGCGCAGCGCGCCAGTTGGGTCGAGGCCCAACGTGGTGGCTAGGAATTCGCCGGAACGCATGGCCACGCGGATACGCTTGCCTCGAGCGTAGGTGGAAGCCGTCGGCCACCTCTCGGTGATCGCAGTGTTGCCATCATCCATCAGCATGCGGTAGTAATACTCCAGCTTCTGCAGGAGACCGATAAAGAGTCCGGCGCGCGAATAGTTCTTGCCGCCCTCCATCCGCAACGATGTGCCGATGGCCGCGAGTTCCTCAGGCATCTGGCGATGATTAACGTTGATCCCGAGACCCAGAACCACGGCGTGGATACGGTCCATGTCCGCACTCATTTCCGTCAAGATGCCACAAACCTTCTTGCCGTTGATCAGCAGGTCGTTGGGCCAGCGGATATCCGCGGGTAGGCCGGTCGCCTCGGTCACGGCGTCATGCACGGCCAGGCCTGCCATCAGCGTTAGGATCGGCGCGGCGGCGGGCGCGAGCGCTGGCCGCAGAATCAGCGAGGTGTAGATGCCGCTTGCCTTCTCCGAGTACCAGCTGCGGCCGAAGCGGCCCCGGCCCGCAGCCTGTTCTTCAGCGACGACCACCATCCCGTGGGGCGCGCCTTCCAGGACCAGTGACAGAGCCACGTCATTTGTCGAGCCCGTCCGGAAATAATGCTTGATCCGGTGCCCGATCTGCTGATCGCCTAATTCCGGACGGATCAGGCTGGGCAGCAGAATGTCAGGCAGCTTGCGCAGTTGAAATCCGTTGTTCTGGATGCCCCGCACGTCCACCCCCAGTTCTCGTAGCTTGTTGACCCAAAAATAGATGGTATGTCGTGGGACGCCGATTTCGTCGGCAAGCTTCGCACCCGGCACCATCACCGTAGCGTTTTTCACCAGGAGCTTGACCAACTTATCGATTCGTCGATCGGTGGGTTGCGTCATACGCGGCAGGACCCGGCATGGAGGACTGTCCCGCAGTTCCATCCTGATTTCTATGGCACAGCGCTGCCCTGGGCGCGCGCAACGCTGCCGAATCCTATTGGTAATCGAGGTACCCCAGGAAGTCAAGCGCACGACCCTAATTGCGAAATCGCCGATGGCGCCAAAGTGCAACCTTTCCGGTAGCTTTATCGTCTACGCTAATGTAGGATAGGGGCGTCCTCTGTCAGGGGGAGGTGTCCAGTGAAATCTCGGCTAAGAATTTCGGTGTGCGCGGCTGCGCTGGGCGTTACCGTGTGGTTGGGCGTTGCCGTCCGTCTGTCGGCCCAGGCGAACTCCCATGTGCGCATCGTTCGCCTCAGCTTCGCTGAAGGAACGGTGAGTATTCAACGTCCCGACGTCACCGGGTGGACCATCGCTCCGGCGAACACTCCCATTCAGGAAGGCTTCCAGCTTTCCACGGGCAAGGCGAGTTTTGCCGAGGTCCAATTTGAGAATGGCTCGACGGCCCGCATTGGCGAACTCTCGCTGTTGGAATTCACAGAGCTCTCGCTGGCTCCCTCCGGAGGCAAGGTGAATCGTCTGGGCTTTAGCCAAGGGTACGCCACGTTTCACTTTACTCCGGAACTCAACGACATTTATGAAGTCAACGTCAGCCAAGTAAAGCTGACACCGAACGGCAAGGCAGAGTTTCGCACTGACCGGGACGGAGACACCCTGCGGGTGGAGGTGTTCAAGGGCGAAGTGGAGTTTTCCGGGCCCCAGGGGTCAGTAACGCTGGCCAAGAATAAGGTTCTGGAAACATCTCTAAACACGGAGGAAGCCTACAAAGTCAGTCATGGCATTACCAAAGACAGCTGGGACGAATGGGTGGCTGAGCGCGACGATGTAGAGGCCAGCAATCGGGCGCCTTCGGCTTATTCGTCAGCCGCGGCGGGCACCAACTATGGGTGGGCTGACCTCGCAACCTACGGTTCCTGGTCCTATCTGCCGGGTTTCGGCTATGGCTGGAGTCCCGCGGTCTATGCAGGTTGGTCGCCGTACTCACTCGGACGCTGGTGCTGGTATCCGGCGTTCGGCTACACCTGGATTTCCTATGAGCCTTGGGGCTGGTTGCCGTATCACTACGGCAACTGGGCTTTCGATCCCATGTTTGGATGGGCCTGGTTCCCCGGATCTTTTGGCCTTTGGTCACCCGCACTGGTTACTTGGTATCAAGGCCCCGGATGGATTGGATGGGCTCCCGCGAGCCCAACTGTTCAGCCTTCGGGTGGTAGGCCTGCGACTAGCGTTCCCGGCACCGGCAAAGGTTGTCCTGGGGCTTCGGGCTGCATCAAAGCCATCCCGGTACAAGCCCTTGAGAGGGGGAAGTTGGTTACTCCAACCAGCTTTATGTCTGTGGATGTTGCCAAGGCCGAACCGATTGCCGAGCCCGGCGTTCCTCCCACCGGTCAGGCCAGGCTTACCGGCGTTGCTCTTCCGGCGGCTCCGGACACGCGCGTAACTTTAGGACGCGAGGTGCGAGCCTTTGACGTTCCGCAGGGGCCCACGGATGCGCGACAGTCCGGCTCCAACGCGCCCGCCCAGAGTGGCAGGCTCCATAGCACGTTTGCGCGAATGGGCCCCCCGTCCAATGCCTTCACACGCTCGGCTCCGTTTTCAGGCTGGGGTTATGCCAATTCCAGCTTCGGGGCGGCATCACGCCCTGCGGCAGGCTCGGCATCGTCATCCCTCGGTGCGGGTGGAAGAAGCAGCGGCTTTAGCGCCGCCTCATCGCACAGCGGGGGTTCCTCCAGTGCTTCGTCGGGTAGTTTCGGCGGCGGCGGTTCACACGGCAGTGGCGGTTCCCACCATTAATTAAGCCCACTCGGCCGTCACGTATCGGCAGGCCTCCACCGGCCAAGAACCGCCGGCTATGTTCCTTCTTTTCTTGAATAGACGATAATGCCTGCGTAACCCACTACGGCGCTGCGATCGCCGCTGGTGTCCGCCGAGGTCGCATACTTCACCAGGCTGGCCCTGTCAGCACCGAGTTCTATGGCCGCTGTGAGCATGGCAATGGCCGGACCATAACCGCACATCGAGATGCCCTCGCGACGCAACACGTCGTAGAGTCCGTCCGGATCCAGCGCCAGGATCCTCTGAACGGCCTTGTGGTCTTTCTCGCGCGTGATGCCGTCGGGCTCGTAGTGGTTCATGTCACTGGAGGCAATAATCAACACCGGCTTTTGGGCCTCCCTTACGGCTTGCGCCACCCCGTGGCCCAAGGATTCGAGCGCGGCGTAACCCACGGAACCGACAGCAATGGCGAGCATACGGAATTGCCCGACGCGACGCTGAAGAAAGGGGACCTGGACTTCGAGCGAGTGCTCGGTCTGGTGGGCCTCGGAATCCTCAATGAGCAGGTGGCAGCCGTGGCGCATGGCTTCGCCCAACTCACTGTCTAAAGGCACCTCGCCGAGTGGCGTGCGCCAAGCTCCCCTGGACATCATCGCCAGCGGAGCGCCCCGCCCAAAATGATTGGGGCCCAGAATAATGTAGGAGGGTAATCGCGGGAGTTGGCGATAGACAGCCCCGGCCACGTGGCCGGAGTACATGTAACCGGCGTGGGGTACTACGCAACCGAGCGGGGCGCCCGCCTCTCCTTCCGCCGGCGTCTCCGGTCCGGGCGCCAAATACTCATCCAGATCGTGCGCTAGAGTCTCTGCCCGCGCTGGATAGAAGCGACCGGCTACTGCCGGACGACGGACAAGAGGGGCTTGCATGGCTGGCTCTTACGGCTTCTCGTCGTCGACGCTGATTCGCAGAGCGCGAAGAAACTGGGCATCCTGGTTGGTGAGGCGGAATTGTTGGGACTGGGATGGGCGGCGGCGCGAACCGGTCAACTTCTGGCGGTGTACCAGGTTGCCTTCGTCGCGTTTGTTGAAGCCTATGGTGACTTCGAGCACTAGAAAGAGGTCATAACCGGCGGCGCGGATGCGACCCATCGCGTCGGCAATCCTTTCGGAGTCCGAAAGGGATTCGTTGATCGCCTCACCGAGTTCCTTGACCAGCCGCTTGAAGTTATCGTCTAGGTCCAAAAGGCACCTGACTCTCTCTGGCCCTGCGACACCAGAAGTTATTGTAGACTTCCGCCGATACGCGTGTCAAGTTGATGGGAAACGCTCCGGTTGACACCCTCACTCAGGCCTCCCTATCCTGCTGGAGATGAGGAATTGCCCTCCCCGACAGTCCCGCCGCCTGGCCGCACCAAAAGCGTTCCTGGGCTGCTCTATTGCGGCCGCGCTTCTTGCTGCTCTGCCGGCGCTGGGGAAGAAATCGCGGATCAAAAACACGCCCACGAATGACATCGCTGAGCAGGTGCTGCGCGACCTGCTCTCCACACCACTCGGCAAGACGATGCCTCCGCTGCGCTGGGAATTCTTCCTGCTCGACGACAACCGCATCCAGGCTTCATCGGATGGAGCTGGCAGAATATTTGTGACCACTGGCCTGGACCGATGGTACCTGGGCAAGGTGCGCGGCATGTGGGCAGCGGTGCTGGGTCATGAGGTCGGCCACGCGCTGATTCTTAATCCCGCTTCTTGGTCCGGCTTCCAGGCAGAGCTCGAAAAGGCTGAACAGCAAGCTGACGGCGGCCGGGACCCGCAGCGCGTCACACAACCGCTGCTGGCTTGGTCCGCGGAGGCCGGAATGTTCGACGTAGGCAATCGCAAGCAGAGAGAATACGCCGCCGACTATATCGCTATGATGCTGATGGCCGAGGCCGGGTATCACCCCGAGTACGCCCTCACGCTCGACCAGTGGTTCAGCGGCAGCTTGTTCGATACGCCGACGGAGTTCCTGGCGGCGCACCCTCGCTGGCAAAAGCGCGAAGAGCACGCTCGGAAGGACTATGACCTGGCGGTCGGGATCTTTAACTCTCGCTGGCCAGACGCCCTCAAGTCGCCCGGCGGAATCGCACCGCCTATCGGCAAGCTGGGGCCTATCACTGCCCAGCCGAGCCCGGACCGCGCTGAACTTCTCATCAATGTTCCGTTCAGCGCCAGCAAAGCGGCGGGCGCCCCGATGAGGGTCGTTGCCGTGTTCGTCGCTGGCCGGGCGTTGGTGCAGTCGAAAGACGCTAGGTTCCGTGCTCCTGGCGGCGAACTGGAACTCAACGAGTCCTTTCCGGGCGCTGCCAGCCTTTCCCGTGAGGTCTCCTTCCAACTCCCAGTGGCCGCTCTCAAAACCACCCAATCGAAGCTCCGGATGGTAGTCTTTCTTAACGCCGGCGAGCAGGTGCTGGACGTCCGCGTCATGCCCATCGAAGTGAGTTTGCTCAAGAACTGATTTCGGCGGCCTCTTAGTTGCACAAATTGGCGTAAACAACCCTTTCGTATCAAGGCACGACTTCAGTCGTGCCCTGGAGTTTCTACATTTCTGACGGTTGCAGGTTTGGCGTGGGAACCTAACATTGGGTGCCTTTTGATAAAAGTTGAGGCTTTGTGTTTGTCAGGCCCGGAGGGCCGATAGAGAATAGCCCACGGCGTGAGCCGTGGGGGC
>DATJKY010000240.1:0-3988 GCA_035490955.1 Terriglobia bacterium
CACTGTACCCGACGACCGAGCACATGGTGCGACCGGTCAAGAACAGATCCTGCTCAATCAAGTGGGCTGCGAAGCAAGAAAAATTGCGGCCGTGGGAGAGATTTTTTTCTTGACTTCTACTTTTATAGAACTAACCAGGCACAAAAGAGTGATAGAGTCGGCTTCTCAACGGTGGTCCTCAACAAAACAGCTTCGGGGTGAAACGGAAGGAACACATGCCTGCCATACAACGCTGGTTCGGTCTCCTGATTTTCGTTGCAGCCTTGCACATGATCGAGCAACTGATAACCGGTTTGGATGAACTATACATGATTCGGCGGGTGCTCGATGTCTACGATGGGTGGTTCAAGAATACTGATTTTGCGACGGTGCTGCTGGTCACGATTCTCGTAGTATTTGTTCTTCTGCTGATTTACGGTGTGCTTCTCAGGGGGCGCCCTTTGCTCTGCGTGATGGCATTCTTTGTATTGGTTTCAATTTCTGAGGTGCATCACATAGTAGAAAGCGCGATACACCGCAGGTATGTACCGGGAACGATTACCGCAGTCGCGTGGATAATTGTTGGAATGCCTCGTTTGCGAAGACGATGCGAAGTTGATCATCAACTATGACTATGCCCTCGTTCAGGCTTTCGAGGATCGCCTCCGTCTGACGGAGCCAGTCGGGTGCCTGACGGTAATCCGCGGCTTCCATAGGTCGCTTCGGCAATACGTGTTTGTCCATAGAGCTGGCTCGCGCGTAGTCGAAGCGACAAGCCTAATGCAGCATGCTCGTAACTCAAAGCTCGAATTGCGCGCTCAGACTTCGACTTGTCATCTAGGTCCCAGTACGAACTTTTCCGATTCCGACTAATCAGGCACGAGCGCGATTTGCCAAGGAAATTCGCAACTAACTACTGCAGCTTCGCGTACTCCGCCTTGGCTTGTTTCGGGATGGGGATGTCGGAGTCGGCATCGTCTCAATGCATATCCGAAATTCTCGGTTAGCTGATAAGCTGTTATTACTCACAATCCTCCTTCTCCGTTCGAAATGCCCGCTGCTAGCGGGTCTTAATCGCCTTTTTACTTGACACACAGATTGGGGCGCTGCTACCGTTCCCGCTCGTCCCGCCCTCAGTTGTCTTAGGTACGTCTTTTCCGAATCTCAGCCCTCGGCTTCCATCGGTTCCCATGAGTTCGATGTGGAGGTGTGGCATGACCACGCGGCAGCGGTTACTCCGGCGGCTTTTTGTGACTTTGGCGGTTCTTCTGGCAGCAGCCCTGTGTGGCACAGGGCAAGCGCAGACCACTAGCGGCGGCTCCCAATCTGGGTCGTTCACGACCGCCGTCAGCAAGAGCGGCGGCGATCTTGACCTTCGTAGCGCAGGCCGCTTCGTCAGGGACCAGGTCTTGGGCCACGTGGTGTTTGGGCCTGAAGCGATCGCGACGTCATCCCCATCAGTGACGGCTGGCACGACGCCCTTTGCCTCGCCCAACACGCAGGTGAACGACCCTGCGCTTGACAACATTCAAATCTTCCCAGCCAATAGGCCGTTCCTGCACTACACGCAGAGCGAGACGACCGTCGCCGCGGCTGGACAGAACATTGTCGTCAGTTACAACAACTCCGCCGGAGTTACCGTCGCCCGGACCCCGAAAAATATATTGACGCCCCCGAAAGGCGGGGGCCCGGGACTGGTGTTCACGCGTGTCCAGCTCTCAGGCTACTCTGTCTCGAATGATGGCGGCCAGACCTGGACGAGTGGCTACGTTCCGGCGGCACCTGGTGTCGGTCCCTTCACCTTCGGTGACGGAGCGGTCGCCGTGGATAGTCGTGGCAACTTCTATTATTCGAGCCTCGGCTCGACCGCAGACGGGCACGGCGCTGTTGTCGTAAACGTCTCTACTGACGGCGGGCGCACCTTCGGAGCTGGGGTCATCGCCGCAGTGGACGACGGCAGCGACAAGAGCTGGATTGCGGTCGGCCCCGACCCGACCAACCCCAGCCGCGACAACGTCTATGTCACGTGGACGAGCTTCTCCTCCACAGGCGCGGCAGTGGCGTTTGCCGTCTCTACGGACGGTGGACAGACCTTCCAGTCCAAAATCATCTTCGCGCCCGGACCCGATCCGGATCCGACTCACCCACAGAATTTCACCGAGTTCACGAACCCCGTGGTCGACCGGTCGAACGGCCGACTCTACCTTCCCTTCGCCCACTTCAGCAATTCGAACACCGACTTTCTCCAAATGCTGGTGAGCGATGACGCGGGGCAAACGTTCCGATTCACTAACTTCAACATCCCTGGAGCGCTTGATCCCACGCTCATACCGCTGGTGCAGCCGGGGACGTTTGAAGACTGCGGCAACGACGGCGGCTTCCGCCTCGCCATCGTCCAGGGCAACAACATCGGCGGCGGACAGCTCGGCTTGCCCCGCTTTGTCCAGTCCTCGCGGTTAACCATCCAGCCCGCGCTCGCCGTCGAGAACGGCAACGTTTCCCTGGCTTACAATGCCTCGGACAACCCGTTCTTTGGCGACCCATCGAGCGGTTCGAACATCTTTCTGCTCAGCTCGACCGACGGCGGCGTGACTTGGACCGGTCCCCAGCAGGTCAACCCCACCGTCGCGGGTGAGCCGCGCCACGTTTACCCGGCGATTGCGATCGTTGCGATCGGCAGCGGTGGGAGCCAAGTAGACGTCTCCTACTATACGCAACATGCGGATGGCACGGTGGACCTGGACCTCAGCAGCGGCCTCGGCACGGCAACCCGCGTTACGAGCCAGTCGTTCGACCTTGTGCCATCGAACATCCCCATCCCAAGACCGCACCTGCCGTTCCTGACCACCAACTTTGATCGCGTCATCGTTCCCTGCTACAATCTCGGCGAATACGTGGGGCTATTCAACAACAACGGCAACGTCTACGCGGTCTGGGGAGACAACCGGAACCAAGTGACGGAACCGACCAACCCGCATAATCCTATATCTGGGCAAACGCATGCACAACCTGATGTCTTCTTCCAGCAGGTGGCACCCTAGGCACCCTAGGTTCCAACCTGAGGGCAAGTGAACGAATCGTTTTGGGCGTTGGACACGAAAGCAAACTTGGGGTCAGTCCTTGATAAACGAGCTAATCGCCCAGTTGATTTTGGCCCCTGGGCACTTGCAGGTCATCGACGCGCTGCGCGGAGGACGGGTCCCACGATGTGTTCGCTACCGCCTGATCACTCAGGGTCTTGGAAATGCGGGGCCTGACCTGTGGGGCGTTTGGCCCGTCGTCGGCACGCGACTTCCTTCATCGATTTGAAACAATTTAATACTGAATAATTTGGCGGGGGCGCGCGGAAGTCGAAGAGAGTAGCTAATTTCTAAGTCCTGTGCTCTTGCGGCGTTGCAAACCACACATTCAGTACAATTGGTACAAATAGTACAGACGGCGCGGCAGACGTGACGGTGAAACACATTCGAAGTGCCGGTGCGACTTCACCAACCTTTCGGATCGGCTGGTATGATGACCAACTGAAAAGGAAAAACACCTCTCGGATGAGGTTTTGAGGACGGTGATTCAAAGGATTGGCCGGTAATAAAGGACTCATCAGGACTTTCAGATTGTGCCACACCCGCCGGTGACTCCGGCGCTCGCCTACCGCTTCGACTTCAAAGACCGCTCGATTGTGTTTTCAGGTGACACCGCACCCTCCGAGGCGGTTGCTCGAATTGCCAAAGGCGCCGGGCCGCCCGGATTGCAACGGCGTACGTGACCGAAACGCCCCGCGCCGACAAGCGGTCCATGCGTTGGCAGCTTACGTCCGAGACCTGATGCTCCCAAACCCCGACAAGAAATCCGCATGACCTCAGGCGGGCAGACTAATGATTGCTGATTCGCTGGAGGGCCTGAGCTGCTTGGCGGACGACATTGGGGTCTCTGCCGGCTGCGGCTTTGCGTAGATGCTCAGTCGCGTTCCGCAGATCTCCTTGTGCGGCCAGAGCCAACCCTAAGTCCAGGT
>DATJKY010000241.1:0-9589 GCA_035490955.1 Terriglobia bacterium
GCTCCATCGCCCACAATAACGAGCGCTGAGAAGCTCAGGTTCTTGCCTCCTTTAACCACTTTGGTGACGCGGTTGATGGAGACAACTTGATCCTTCAACTGCAGCGTGTTCGCATCGATACGACCAGCCAAAAACTCCTCCCTCGGTTTCGAAAATCGAAATTGGAAACTCGAAACTCGACCCTGGAGGATTTACTCATCCTCGATTTTCGAATTTCGACTTTCGAATTTCGACTTTCCAGTTTCAAAATTCCAGCCCTCCTTCTCGAGCCGAATCAGCCAGCGCCTTCACGCGACCATGATAGGCATAGCCCCCACGGTCAAAAGCCACTCGTGAGATACCTGCTGCCTTGGCGCGCTCCGCCAGCACCTTGCCCACGACCTTCGCCGCTGCCACGTTACCGCCGGTCCTTAGGGTCTGTCGCACCTCCTTGTCCCGGGATGAGGCAGAGACCAGAGTGTGGCAGCTCGCATCGTCGATGATCTGAGCGTAGACATTTGCCGTCGATCGAAAGACGTTAAGGCGGGGCAGCCTTGAATTTCGTATCATGCGCTGACGGATACGTTTATGAATCCGGCGACGCGCAGCATCCTTGGAAGCCAACTTCAACATTTTCTAGTTTGCCGTTTCTAATTTCTATTGCTTCGCAGCACCGGCGCCTGCCGCGGCTTTCCCGACCTTCTTCTTCAGGCGCTCGTTCGTGTAGCGCACACCCTTATTCTTGTAGGGATCTGGGGGGCGCAACCCCCGAATCTCGGCCGCCACCTGACCGACTTGATGCTTGTCCGCACCCTTCACCACTAAGTGCGTCATCTTCTCCGTGGCAATGGTGAGACCGGCGGGAACCGGATATTCGATGGGGTGTGAATACCCTAAGTTAAACATCACCGTATTCCCTTTTACCTCGGCCCGATAGCCGATACCCACAATATCCAGATGCTTTTCGAACCCCTGCGTCACCCCTCGCACGGCGTTCGCCAGCAAGCTGCGCACCAAGCCGTGGAGTGCGGCGTGTTGATCGTCGTCCCGGCTTACCAGCAAACTGCTGTCCTGCTTCTCCACACGGAGACCTGCCGGAATTGCGACTCGAAGAATACCCTTCGGTCCCTTGACCACCGCCTCCGACCCTTCCACCTGGAAGGCAACTCCTGAAGGTAGCTCGATTGCTTTCTTACCAATTCGCGACATAGGTCTATTCTCTCAGCATTAGGAAACACTGCACAGTATTTCTCCACCCACCCCAGCCTTCCGGGCGCTCTTACCGGTCATTACGCCTTTGGGAGTAGTGAGAATCGTTACTCCCAGTCCGCCTAGCACTCTGGTAATCTCTCGGGTTCCGACGTAAACGCGACGGCCGGGCTTGGAAACCCTTTCGATGCTCGAGATAGCGCTTTCTCCTCCCGGGCCGTAACGTAGCGAGACCCTGAGAACTTTCTTCTTTTCTTCTTCAACTACCTTGAAGTTGGCAATGTAGCCTTCATCTTTCAGGATGTGCGCAATTTCTGCCTTCAACCTGGAGCTGGGCATGTCCACACGCTGATGGCGCGCATGAATGCCGTTCCGGATTCGCGTCAGCATATCGGCAATTGGGTCAGTGACTGCCATAGTTGGTTATCGTCGTTCCTCCGCTCTCCCTGGTACCTTCGGCAGCCCTGGGGGGTCTGTTTCGTTTTCCCCTATCAGATTTTTCGGCCTGGTCTTCGCCTACCAACTGGATTTGGTCACCCCGGGAATCTCACCCTTGAGCGCCAGTTGCCGAAAGCACAAGCGGCACATTTGGAACTTACGCAGAACCCCCCGCGGGCGACCGCAGATGCGGCACCGGTTCCTGAAACGGATCTTAAACTTGGGTTTCTTGGCCAGCTTGGCCATCATCGAAGTGCGCGCCATAGGTTACCCTCCCACGTCTGCCCCGGCTTGTTCACCGGGCGGTCGACGTTGCGCCTCCTGCCGGAAAGGCAGACCGAGATGACGCAGCAGTGCCAGGCCTTCGGCGTCAGACCGCGCGTCGGTCACAATGGAGATGTTCATGCCCTTTACTTTCTCAACCTTGGCATAGTCGACTTCGGGAAATACCAATTGGTCCCGCACGCCGAGGGTGTAATTGCCGCGACCGTCAAACGCCCGCGTTGACAAACCCCGGAAATCGCGCACCCGTGGCAGGGCAACGTTGGCAAGCCGATCGAAGAACTCGTACATGCGGTCGCCCCGCAGAGTTACCATCGCACCGATCGGCATGTTCTTGCGCAGCTTGAAGTTGGCAATCGACTTTCGGGCCCGCGTGATCACCGGTTTTTGTCCGGTGATTTGCCCTAGTTCGCGACTCGCCGGGTCCAGCAGTTTGGCGTTCTGAATCGCTTCTCCTAAACCCATGTTGACCACAATCTTGCGCAGGCGGGGAACCGCCATGAGGTTCTTGTACTTAAACTCCCTGACTAGCGCCGGGACAACATCCCTGCGGTATCGTTCTTTCAATCGCGGTGCCATGCCGTCGTCATTCCTTCAGCAACTTCTTCTAAGTTAGCTATAAGTTCTGAGTCATGAGCTCCGAAAGTGCAGGGACGGGCGCGGATTGTGAATTCATAATTCGTAACTGATCGCAAGTAACTCGTCACTCTTCACTTCTTACTCCCGCCGCTTACTTGTCCAGAACCTTGCCGCACTTGGCGCAGACGCGCACTTTCTTGCCTTCCGCCTTCCGACGGTGCTGGATACGGGTGGGCCCGCAGTCGCTGCAACGCAGCGCCACATTGGAGATGTGGATGGGTCCCTCCTTCTCCAGGATTCCGCCGCGTACCTGCTTGGCCGGATTGGCGCGGGTATGCCGTTTGATCATATTGACGTGCTCAACAAACAGCACTCGCTGGTGAGGGTTTACTTCCAGCACGCGGCCGATTTTTCCCTTGTCCCGGCCGGCAGTAACCTGCACTTCATCGTTCTTGCGGATGTCCAGTGCCACGGCCATTACAAAACCTCAGGCGCTAAGGAAACGATCTTCAGGAATTTCTTTTCTCGCAGCTCTCGCGCCACGGGCCCGAAAACGCGTGTGCCCACCGGCTCGCCAGCTTCATTAATCAAAACCGCAGCGTTCTCGTCAAAGCGGATGTAGCTCCCATCCCGCCGGCGTTGTTCCTTGCGCATGCGAACAATCACGCACTTGACCACTTTCCCCTTGGGGATGGCGCTTTCCGGGGCCGCCTCCTTTACCGATGCGGTCACTACGTCGCCTAGTCCCGCCTGCAAACCTACGTCGCCGCCCACCGGAAGGATGCACGCCAGCTTCCGAGCCCCCGAGTTGTCGGCCACACGAAGGACCGTCCGCATCCCGATCATGACGCATTCTCCGTTAGAGCGACCCCGGACGCCCGGATGATGATATCGACCACCCGCCAACGCTTGCGCGCGCTCAGCGGACGTGTCTGCTCGATACGAACAGTGTCGCCGATCTTACACTGATTCTTCTCGTCGTGAGCCAAGAACTTTGCCGAGCGCCGCACTACGCGCTTGTAAAGCGGGTGAGTAATCTGCCGCTCTACCGTCACCACGACAGTCTTCTGCATCTTGTTGCTGGTCACGATGCCGACCTTTTCCTGGCGCCTCTTCCCCATAGTCTGCTCTCAGGACACCTTACTCGCCTTGGCTTCGGATTCGCGTTCCCGCTCACGGAGAATCGTCTTCACGCGCGCGATGTCCTTTCGCAGCTCGCGAATCTTGACCAAGGTATCGGTTTGACCGCTGGCAAACTGAAACTTCAGCCGAAAGAGTTGATCGGAAAACTCGCGCTGCTTGCTCCGGATCTCCTCCTCCGTTCCGCCTCGCATCCGCTCTTTCAACTCCTGGATCGTCGCCCTTCGGGTCTTTGCCATATCCGGTACTCTCTTGGCCCTCTACGCCGCCTTCGGCCGCGCCACAAACCCTGTTGAGACCGACAACTTATAGCTCGCCAGTCGCAGCGCTTCCCGCGCCTCGGCCTCCGTCACGCCCTCCATCTCGAACAGAATTCTGCCCGGCTTCACTACCGCCACCCAGAACTCCGGGGCACCCTTGCCTTTGCCCATACGTGTTTCAGCCGGCTTCTTGGTCACCGGCTTGTCCGGGAAGAACCGAATCCACAGCTTTCCGCCGCGCTTGATGAAGCGCATGATCGCGACCCGGCTCGCCTCGATCTGCCGCGCCGTCACCCAGCCAGGCTCAAGGGCCTTCAAACCGTAATCACCGAAGGCCAGCTCTGAGCCGCGCCAAGACTTACCGCGCATGCGGCCTCGCTGCTGTTTGCGATACTTCACTTTACTCGGCATCAACATGAGGTCGGCTCCGGTTATCGCTTGTCGGTAGCGGGCGCAGCCGGGCTAACTCCGAGCGACGGGCGGCTGACGTTAATTTGCTCGGGTCGCTTCTTCTGCTCCAGGATCTCGCCGTTGTAGATCCAGCACTTCACGCCGATAATGCCATAAGTCGTCCTCGCTTCCGCCAAGCCGTAGTCAATGTCGGCGCGCAGAGTATGCAGAGGCAATCGTCCCTGCAAGTACCACTCCGACCGGGCAATCTCGGCGCCGTTCAAGCGCCCGCCACAACGCACCTTGATGCCCTTGCAGCCAAAGCGCAGTGCCGAATCAACAGCCTTGCGCATAGCCCGTCGAAAGGCCACACGCTTTTCCAGTTGCAAGGCGATCGACTCCGCCACCAGTTGCGCGTTCAGTTCCGGTCGCCGCACTTCCTGGATGTTGATGGGCAGTGCTTCGCGTCCGGTGCGCTTCTGCATCTCCTGGCGCAAGCGGTCGATCTCTGCCCCCTTGCGCCCAATGATGATGCCAGGCCGCGCGGTATGAATGGTAATTCTCAGCTTGTTTCCCGGACGCTCTATCTCCACCGAAGACACGCCGGCGCTCGCGAGCTTCGCCTTGATTTCTTTCCTTAGCTTCAGGTCTTCGTGCAGCAGGCCGGCATAATCCTTCTTGGCATACCAGCGAGACTTCCATGTCTTGTTGTATCCCAGCCGAAAACCGTAAGGGTGAACTTTTTGTCCCACTTTTGCCTCCGCTAGACTAGCCAAGGGCGCCGCCCCTGGTGCCGGCAATCTTGGGCCGGGCTTGCCTCGGCCAAGGCCGACCCGAAGCCTGTCCTCAACGCAGTGAACGGGTCGGCCCCAACGCTCAACAAAAACGCAAACACATATTCACGTTTCAGCGGCCATTAATCGGCCACCTGTCCGGTGTAGATTCTGCGGCGCGCCACTGGGCGTCGGTCTGATGCCTCTACGTCAGAGCTACCTCCTGCTGCAAGTCCACCGGGAGCTCTTCCAATAACCCCTCTAACTCTTCAATCTTCTTCATGAATCTGCCTCAAGCCTTAGCCTCATCACTCACCGCGACGGTAATATGACTCATCCTCCGTTGGTAGCGGTAGGCACGACCCATCGGTGCCGGCCGAATGCGCTTCGTGCGCGGCCCTTCACTGACGTAAGCCTTGGACACCACCAGGCGGTCCACATCAACGTTCTCATCTTTGCTTTCGGCATTGGCGATCGCCGAACGTAGGACCTTCTCAATCTGATGAGTAACGCGTTTCTTGGTGAAGCGCAGGGTGTTAATGGCTTCCCCTGCACTCTTACCGCGGATCAAGTTAATGACCAGTCGTGCCTTTTGCGGTGAAACACGCACGAACTTTGCTGTCGCTCGAGCTTCCATATGTCAGCTTCCCGCACCCGCATTCACCGGGCTGGCGCACACCTTCAGGTGTGCGTTTTCAGCACTCACGGCAGCTCCACAGGCCTTAAGCTCTAAGTTCTTCACAGCTTGCCTCCGCTTAACTGCCTCCGCCCGCTGGAGCGGAAGGCTTCGGTGCTGGTGCTGGCGCGCGCCCCGCGGGAATTGGGGCCGCCGCCACCGTCCTCTCGGCGGCGATCTTGACGCTGTGCCCCTTGAAAGTCCGCGTGGGCGCAAACTCACCTAGCTTATGACCCACCATATTCTCCGTGACGTATACGGGAACGAATTTCTTGCCGTTGTGGACCGCAATGGTGTGACCCACCATCTCCGGGAAGATCGTCGATCGCCGCGACCACGTCTTCACCACTTTCTTCTCGAACCGCCGGTTGAGCAGTTCGATTTTCTTCATCAAGTGGCCGTCGACAAACGGACCCTTTTTCAGCGACCTTGCCAAACTCTCCTCCTCACTTCTTCTCGCGCCGCTTGACGATGAAGCGATCGGTCTGCTTGTTGTGGCGTGTCTTGTAGCCCCGCGTAGGCTGTCCCCAAGGAGTCACAGGATGACGGCCACCGGAAGTCTTGCCCTCGCCCCCGCCCAGGGGATGGTCGACGGGGTTCATCGCTACGCCACGCACTGTGGGTCGAATGCCCATCCAGCGCTTGCGTCCCGCTTTGCCGATGGAGATGTTCTCATGGTCGAGGTTCCCGACTTGCCCGATCGATGCCATGCAGTCCACATGTACCCGGCGAACTTCGCCTGAAGGCAGACGCACTTGCGCGTAGTCGCCCTCCTTCGCCAACAACTGAGCGGCGCCACCCGCGCTGCGGACCAATTGGCCACCTTTGCCTAGATGCATTTCAACGTTGTGAATCACCGTCCCCGCCGGGATGTTCCGCAGCGGCAAAGCATTGCCCACGACGATGTCCGCATCCGGTCCCGAAACCACGCTGTCGCCGACCTTGAGCCCCATCGGATAAAGGATGTACCTCTTTTCGCCGTCGGCATAATGTAAAAGCGAGATGAAGGCCGAGCGGTTCGGATCGTACTCCACGCTGGCGACGCGCGCCCGAACCCCAACCTTGTCGCGCCTGAAGTCAATTATGCGGTAGTGGCGCTTGTGTCCTCCACCTCGGTGCCGGACCGATATCTCACCGTGGTCGTTCCGGCCCGAAATACGCCGCTTCGGCTCCAGCAACGCCTTGTAAGGCTTCGCCCGAGTGAGTTCGTCAAAGGTCAGCCCGGTCTGGAACCGCCTTGTTTCCGTATAAGGTCTGTAAGTCTTGATACCCATCGCGTCAGCCTTCAAACTAGGTGTTAGGTGTCAGGTGCTAGGTGCAAGGCCCTAACACCTGACACCTAGCACCTGCCGTGCCGTTAAATGTTCTCTGCGTATTCCGGCATCTTTTCCCCCGCCTTTAGCTTGACGTACGCCTTTTTCCAATCCAGCCGGTAACCGAACGTGCGACCGCGACGACGCATCTTGCCTCGGAAATTGGCCGTGTGCACGGACTGCACTTTCACCTTGAAGACCGATTGCACGGCCTGCTTGATCTCAACCTTGTTGGCGTCAGAGTGTACTTGCAACACCAGGGTCCGGCGGTTCTCTTTCATGTCCAGTCCCTTTTCAGTGATGATGGGCTTCCTCAGCACCTGGTACGGACTCTTGGTCATCGGAGCGACTCCTGCAGGCGTGTCAGGGCGCCTTCTGAAATCAGCAAGCCATCGTGGCTGAGGACGTGGTACGCATGCACCCTGTGATGACGCATCAAGTCACAGCCCTTGAGATTCCGGGACGATAGCTCCAGATTGCGATTCGCGGCGTCATTGACCACGAGGACCGACTTCGCAATGCCCAGTTTCTTGAGCGCGCCAGCGAAGGACTTCGCCTTGACCTCCGGCAAGGCCAGCTGATCGACCACCGTCAGCTTGTTCTCTTGGAACTTGGATGCCAGGGCCGAGCGCAGGGCGCCGCGGAGCATCCTCTCAGGAGGTTTGGTCGTGTAATCGCGCGGCTGGGGGCCATGAGCGATGGACCCGTGACGCCACAGCGAGCTGCGAATGCTCCCCACGCGCGCCCGGCCGGTACCCTTCTGCCGCCATGGCTTCTTGCCTCCGCCCCTGACCTCGCCCCGGCTCTTGGTCGAGTGCGTACCGCGGCGGCGGCTCGCTAAGTACGCCTTGACCACATCCCAAAGCAGGCCCTGGTTGGGCGGAGCAACAAATACGGTGTCAGCAAGCTCCACCTGCTTCACCGTCTGCCCTTCGAGGTTTTTGACTTCCACTGTCGCCATTTCTAGCCGCCTGTCGTCAGTCCTGGTGTCGTCTACTTGTGTGGCGCCTTGGCCTTCCGCACCACGACGTAGCCTCCGTCAGCGCCTGGAACCGCACCTTCCACGATCAGGGCGTTGTCCTCAGCCAGAACCTTGAGAACCCGCAGGTTGCGCACCGTAACACGATCCGTCCCCATTCGCCCTGCCGCCTTCATGCCCTTCAACACGCGCGAGGGAAACGCCGAGGCGCCAATGGAACCCGGGGCGCGGTGGAACATGGAGCCGTGCGAGCCGCCACCCCCGCCAAAGTGATGTCGTTTGTGGAAACCCGCAAAGCCTCGGCCTTTGGAGATGCCGATGACGTCTACGTATTCCTCAACGACAAACTGATCTACGAGCACTTTGTCTCCGACTTTGACTTCCGTATCGCCGGGGCCCAGCCGCACTTCACGGAGGAAGCGGGAGGGGACAGCACTAGCGCGCTTGAAATGGCCCTCCATTGCCTTGGTCACGCGCCTGGGCGCGGGAACTTCGACCAACCCGATCTGCACTGCCTCGTATCCATCCTTGGCGGCAGTCTTGCGTTGAATCACAACGCAAGGCCCCGCCTTCAAAACCGTCGCTGGCAGGGCGTCTCCGCCCTCCGTAAAGACCTGCGTCATGCCCAGCTTCTTACCTAGAATTGCTCCCACCATCTTCTTCACTTTAGCCCACGGCGTTGCGGCAAGACCCTGCTGCCTTGTGAGCAGCGTTAGTTAAGTAGAATTGTTTTCAACAACATCGTGGCTTCCAACAAATTGCCTTTTGTTTTCAATAACATCGTGGCTCTTATGTGCAGCTTACTGTTTCTAAATGGCTTAGTCAGCGCTCCCCTGCACCTGGTCGTTAGCTGAATTAGCTGCCCCCCGCTTTTAGGCCACCGTCTATTTCGTGTGTTCCTTCCCAAATGCTTTGATCTCGATGTCGACACCCGAGGGCAAATCGAGCTTGGTCAGGGCCGTGATTGTTTCCGCTGTCGGCTCCAGAATGTCGACCAGCCGTTTGTGCGTTCGGATTTCGAACTGCTCCCGCGACTTCTTGTCGGTATGCGGTGAGCGCAGGACGCAGTACTTATTCCTGACCGTGGGCAGTGGAACGGGGCCGGCGACCTGTGCGCCATTACGTCTGGCAGTGGAAACGATCTCCGTCGCGGCCTGGTCGAGCACCCGGTGATCGTAGGCCTTAAGCCGTATTCTGATCTTTTCGTGCAGCATGGTCCCTCACCCACCTAAATACGAGTAGTACAACCATTGGCTTCAAATCTTTCCTACCCGCGGAGCGTCCGAAATTGGGATTGTTTTGTCCGATTGTGGGACGCTCCCTCTTTGTTCTCAATAACTTGGTGGCTTTCTTTTCATCAAAAAATGTGCCTCGGTTGCCCCCATCTTGCTTGGCCGTTCCTAGCGCGAGATTTCCGTAACCGTGCCGGCACCGACCGTGTGCCCCCCCTCCCGGATCGCGAAGCGCAGTCCCTTCTCCATGGCAATGGGGGTGATCAGTTCGATCTCCAGGTTCACGTTGTCCCCCGGCATCACCATCTCCGTGCCCGCCGGCAACTCCGCCACCCCCGT
>DATJKY010000242.1:0-4029 GCA_035490955.1 Terriglobia bacterium
TCTTTTCTCTGCAAATCCGTTCCATGACACCTTTTGAAAACCGCCCTTGCAGAAGCTCGACCAGAGAATCGATCGCGCCCGCGCAGTCTTTGCAAATGGACTTCCAGCGTGCCTTGGTCACCGGGGTGATTTTCACCGTGATTTCGTAGATTTCCGAGCCGCTAACCAAGGCTTTGACTTCGCCAGAGGCAATCTGAAGATCGATTACCGAGCCGTTGCGCACGTAGCTGCGCCCACGAGGCAACCGGTTTGCGAAATCACTGTACCGTTCGAGGTTCTCACACCAGGCTTTGCCCCAGAAGGTCTTGGCAATGGTACGGCCTTCGACTGTCACCGGTGAGACCGGATGTCCCTTCTTCCTCAACTGCTCCATCTTATGCAGCGCATGCCGCTGCCGCTCGCCGGCGGACACATAGGGTCGCCACCCCCAGTCGTAGTGCATGGATCATACCTCCGGCAGCGCGTTGTTCAAGTCCAGCGCAACCAGCTTCAGCAATTCATCGTCGTTCATTTCCGTCAGCAACAGATCGGCGCTGCCTTCCAGCAAGTCTTTGGAAAGCTGCTGTTTCGATTCGATGAGTTTGTCGATTTTTTCCTCCACCGTCCCGCGGCAAACAAACTTGTGCACCAGCACGTTCTTAGTCTGGCCGATGCGAAAGGCGCGGTCCGTCGCCTGGTTCTCGACCGCCGGATTCCACCATCGATCGAAGTGCACCACGTGGGAAGCGGCAGTCAGGTTGAGTCCAGCGCCTCCCGCCTTGAGAGAAAGCACGAAGAACCCAACCGCCTCATCTTCCTGGAAGCGACGCACGAGTTCCTGGCGTTGTTTTACCTGGGTCTCTCCGTGCAGAACCAGCCCTGATCGCCCGAAAATCGATCCCAGGAACGTTGCTAGCGGCGCGGTCACTTCGCGAAACTGTGTGAAGATCAAGACTTTTTCCTGCTTGGCGGCGATGACTTCGGCAATGTCGCGTAATCGAGCCCACTTGCCGCTGTCCTCCGGGCTCCAAGCGCCGTCGCCCAGCCACTGAGACGGGTGGTTACAAATCTGCTTGAACCGCATCAGGGACGACAATACCATGCCCTTGCGCTGAATGCCTTCGACCTTCTCGAGTTGTTGCGTCAGTTCCTCGACCGCCTGCTGGTAAAGTGCTGCTTGCCGGCGGCTGAGGTGGCAGAACGCCTTGACCTCGGTTTTGTCGGGCAGATCGGCAATCACCGTCTTGTCGGTCTTCAAACGCCGCAGGATATACGGCCGCACCAGCTCGCGCAACGGGCGGTATGGATTGTGGGGCCTGTCTGCAAGGCGCTTGGTAAAAGTCGTGAATTCCTTGGCCGAGCCTAGCAGTCCTGGGTTGATAAAGTCGAAGATGGACCATAGATCGCCAAGCCGATTCTCGATTGGCGTGCCGGTGAGAGCAAACCTCGCCCGCGCCTTCAGCTTCTTGGCCGTGTGGGTCTGCTTGGCAGAAGGATTCTTGATGGCCTGAGCTTCGTCGAGCACAAGCAAATTCCACGAGATATGCGTAATCCACGGAATGCGGAGCAGTGAACCGTAGCTGGTAATCACCAGATCTAAATCGTGAAGCTGTTCTGGTGCCATGGTTCTCAGATCGTTGGCCGGGATCTCGGAAGGGTGCGCGATGATCGCTTTCAAACTTGGCGCAAAGCGTTCAATCTCTGAAGCCCAGTTCGCCAGAAGCGAAGCGGGCGCGACCAACAGGCTTGGCTGCCGATTACCGTTGGACTGGCGATGGAGCACGAGCAGCAGCGCCAGTACTTGAATGGTCTTCCCGAGTCCCATGTCGTCGGCAAGACAAGCCCCGATGCCCAGCTCCGCGAGGAGATAGAGCCACTGCACACCGACTTGCTGGTAGGGACGCAGCGTGCCCTTCAGCGCCGGGCCGGGATCGATGCGGGCTAGGCCATCGGGGCTGCGCAGTCCTTTCAATGTTTCCGCGAGCCATGGCCCTGCGGCAACGAGCGCCCACTCGGCGTCCCCAGAGGCGGAGTCGCCATCGGCGGCAACATCGGTGCCGGCAAGCATGCGCATGGCTTCTCCAAAACTGATGCCTTGGTCGGTGGCTTTACGCTCCACTTCACTGAAGTGCTCAATCATTCGGCTCAGCCGCTGCGCATCGACCTCTACCCAACGCCCTCGAACCAAGGCAAGCCCCTCGGACTTGCCAAGCAATTCCTTGATTTCGGCCTCGGTGAGTTTTTCCCCTTCGAGGGTTACTTCCAGGCGGAAATCGAGAAGCGCACTCTGCCCCAATCCCGAGGGAGGCTTGCCGCCGACGGTGGCTGTCACTTGCGCGCGGGGAGGACGGTTGGCCCGCCACGTTGCGGGCATCCGCACTACCACCCCGGCGCTCTCCAATTGCGGCAGGTCTCGCAGGAGCTGCATGGCCTGTTCCGGCATCCACCGCAATGGGTGGAAAATTTCCCCCGCGTCCACCATGGCCTCCAGCCAGGGACAGCTCTCGGCCGCCCGCTGCACGGGAAGAAGCAGCGAGAGCAGGCGCTCCCTGTTTGCGGCACCTGCATACTCGCGCAGAGCCTGGCCTAGCGGAAGATGCTGTGCCTTGGCGTGCGCCGACAGCCGCGTCGTGTAGGTGGCAAGGAACGCAAACGGCGCCGCTTCGTCTTTGCGGTTTTCGGCAAGGTTGAAATGGACACGACCGACCAGGTTCCAAGCCGGGTTGCGTCGCTTCAGGAATTCCTCAACTCCGCATTTCGATTCCGACAACTCGACTCGAAAAGCCGCATCCAGTTCTTGCCAGAGAGCGCTGAGGACCGCTGCTGTCAGATACTCAGCACCGATCATGGGAGGTGCAGCTAACACAAGCTGGTCCAACTCTGAGTTGGGAGGAACCGGAACGTGAGTTTTTGCCGGCTCCGCACCGGTATCTGGCAGAGTGCAGACGGCTGTCACATACTGCGCGGCAAACTCCCGCCAATAGGACAAAGTCGGGGGAAGGGCGGCTCCGATTTCATTCGCACCCAGTTGGAGGAGACCGTGTCCCGATCCGCGCGCGAACGCCCTCTGAAGCCGCTCTGCAAGCTCGGCTTCCGCCGCCGCGTCATCGTCTTGTACTAGGGTTAATCGGCCGTGCGGGGTAAGGATCGGGGCTAGAGAGAGCAGGGACATCGATTCACTATCAGATTAGCAAACTCTCGCGCAGCCGCCGCGCATACCAAACGCGCTCCTCTGGGCCCTTTACGAGGTCCTGGAGCCGGACGTTATGGCCCCACGGCAATTTTGCAACAACCTGTCGTCCGACCACGCTTCCGCAAACGCTTTCATATAGTCGAGGTTACGGAGTGACAGCCCCTGCATTCCAGGATTCCAGGAAATGCGGAGCGGAGATCCCGCGCCAGGCGCTCAATCACCCGGATCCCCAGCCATCGTCTCTCTGGCGCGCGAGAATTTCGCGGGCCTATTCCCCAATAGAGCAGAACCAGCTCGCGGTTGACGGCGACGGAGGCGCGAAGCTGTGTGGCCTGGATGCGCTGCTTCAGGTTCGCCAGAAACTCGGCATATCCGGCTGGCACGGCCTCGTGAGAAGGCATAATTGCTGAGCCATGCCGCCGTTTTCTTCCCTCTCGCATTTAGCTCAATAACTCATTTCCTGCATACGACTCAAACCGCGTGAAGTCCTTTAGGAATGACAGCTTCACTTTTCCCGTGGGACCGTTTCGCTGCTTGGAGACGATTATCTCAGCTAGGCCTGAGAGTTCGGTCTCATCCGGCTTGTATACCTCTTCCCTGAACACGAACATCACAACATCGGCATCCTGCTCAATCGAACCTGATTCCCGAAGATCGGCAAGCTGCGGCCGGTGATCACCGCCCCGGGTTTCCGGGGCACGACTCAGCTGGGATAGGTGTCGCGCTGTACTTAAAGACGAGAAACACCTCCCTGCAGGCCACTTTGTTGTACTTAAAAGCGAGAATCCGGTGAAGCACGTTGTATTTAATTTTGAGAATTATGTACTTAAAAATAAGAATTCCAGTTCTGGTCGGGC
>DATJKY010000243.1:0-4081 GCA_035490955.1 Terriglobia bacterium
CCCTGCTCGAGGCACTGGCGGATGTCCGCCTCGGCTTCACGAACCAAGTCCGCCAGGAACTCTTCACGCGAATAGCCAGGAATCTCATTCCGCGGGTAAAGCAGGCTCAGCGCCGAGGCCGAGATCACCGCCTGTTTCAGCGGGGTCCGCGTGTATCGTTTGGCCCCTTCGAGATAAGACGCGGCGTGCGTCTTGTAACGGAACGGCCCGGACGCGAGGCGCGGGAGTTGTCGCGAATGGCCGTCCGCGAAGGGAATAGTTACGCCGTCGGGAGCGAGATTCGCGAGGCCGTGGATGGGATAAGTAGCAAAGCTGGGCTTAGTCTGTTCGCCGTCGGTGATCACGGCGGAGCCAGTGGCTTCAAAGCGGTGGATGGTGTCCCGTAGCGCCTCTTGGCGCAGGAGATCGAGCGCCTGCTCGGTGATGCGGCCGGCTTCGAAGTCGCGCATCCCTGCGATCAACTGCGGCGGCCGGGGAATGCTGCCGATGGGTTCTGTCGGTATGGGCATAGACATGAAAATGTAGGGCCGATCCCGCATGCGGGATCGGCGTTAGGCCGGGGCAAGCCCCGGCCCTACATGTCAAGACTGCCTTAGCGCTGCCAGCACTTCCTTGGCGTGCCCGTCCACTTTCACGTTGGGGAAGACGCGCTTCACGTTGCCGTCCGGGTCGATCAGGTAGGTGGTCCGCGCGATGCCCATGGTCTGGCGGCCGTAGAGGTTCCTTTCCTGCCAGACTCCGTAAGCTTCCAGCGTCGCGTGCTCGGTATCCCCCACGAGGGGAAAATTCAGCTTGTATTTGTCGCGGAATTTGCGCAGGGCGTCCACGGAGTCGCCGCTCATCCCGACCACCTGGGCGTTCAGTTGTGCCAGTTCTTTTTGGGCGTCACGGAACTGGTTCGCCTCGCTGGTTCAACCTGGAGTGTCGGCCTTGGGAAAGAAGTAGAGGACGACGGTTTTGCCGCGGAAGTCCCCGAGGCTCATTTTCCCGCCGGAGTCCGACGGCAATGAAAAATCAGGCGCTTGGTCACCCACATTGAGCATTGTTAACTCCTTTGAATAAGGCGGCGGCACTTCCGCTGTTTTCTGAGGCGGATCCCCCTTTAGGTCTTCGGTCCGGAGCAGCTTCGCACATGCATCGCCGGTTGACAGTCGACCAGCACGCCGTGCTGGTCATTTACACCTCTTCGCCGGGCAACGCCGCAACAAACGGGTTGAGAAATAACACGCCTTCAATCCGGCTGGCGTGCGAGAAGTCTTCGCTCAGCACCGCGGGGATGCCACTCAGTTTCGCCGTCGCCCAGATTTGCGCATCGTAGAACGGAAACTGATGCGTGACGGCACCGCGGGCTGATTCGAGGATGATTTCGGGAGTTAAACTCACAACTCTCCACGCCCGCACATACTCCTGCAGACGCACGTACCCTTCGCGGGGGCTCATCTTTTCTGACAGCCGGCGGGTTACCGCTGAGAAGAATTCCGCAAGGACCTGAGTACTGAGCGCGCCCGACCCGCTGGTGACCAGCCAGTTGAGAATCTGCCGGGAGCGGATCTGCTTTGTAGGCTCGGTCCTGTCGTACGCGTAAACCAGAATCTTGGTATCGACCAGGAACCGATCACCGGTCATAAAGGTCTTCGCGCTTCCACGTTCGCTTTCCCTTGATCGGACCTTTGGCAATCAGCGAGTCAATGAACGCCAATTCTCGCTCGCAAGCGCCGCGATCCAGGGGAGGTTCATCGAGCACCCGGTTAACTCCTTCGCGGATCAGTTCGCTCGCCGTCTTGGCCTGGCGGCGGGAGAGAACTCGCAGTCGCCGATCCTGCTCGGGTTCAAGGTAGATTTGCTTCCGTTTCATGCGTCGCATAGCGGCCCCAACGATATACATCGCATTGTACATCGGGACGCCTATCCGTCAGGCAGGATTTTAAGAAGGTCCTATGCCCAGCTCCTTCTTCAAGACTTCCTGCACCAATTGCGGATTCGCCTGGCCGCGGCTGGCCTTCATCATCTGGCCCACAAACCACCCTAGTGTAGCGGCCTTGCCCTTGCGATACAACTCCACCTGGGTGGGGTTGTTGCTGATGATTTCGCGGGCCAGGGCGGCGAGTTGGTCCGCGTCGTTGATCTGCTCCAGGCCTTTTTCCGCCATGACCTCGCTCGCGCCCTTGCCCGACGCAAACATCTCAGCCAGGATTCCCTTGCCCATCTTGCCGGAGACTGTACCTTTGTCAATCAGAAGCAGCAATTCGGCCAGGTCAGTCGCCGCGACGGGCGAATCCGTGATGTCTTTACCCGCCTCCTTCAGCAGGTAGAGGAGCTCGCTTAGGATCCAGTTGGCCGCAAGCTTCGGCTCGCCAGAGGCCTTTGCCGTATGCTCGAAGTAATTGGCCAAAGCCTTAGAGCCTGTCAATTGCGCCGCGTCATAATCGGGTAACGCATACTCGCGGATGAAGCGCTGTTTACGGGCTTCAGGCAACTCTGGCAAGGTGCACCGGACTTCTTCTTTCCACGCCTCCGAAATAACCAGGGGCAGCAAGTCCGGCTCGGGGAAATACCGGTAGTCGTGCGCGAATTCCTTGGAGCGCATGCCGTAGGTGCGCTGTTCCTTGCTGTCCCAGAGGCGTGTTTCCTGAGTGACGGTTCCGCCGTTCTCCAAGATCTCGGTCTGCCGGCCGATCTCGTAAGCGAGCGCCTTTTGGAGGAAGCGGAAAGAGTTCAGGTTCTTGACTTCAGTCTTAGTGCCGAGCTCGGTGGCCCCGGTGGGACGCACGCTCACGTTAGCGTCGCAACGCAGGCTGCCCTCCTCCATATTGCAGTCCGAGACCTCGAGGTAAAGCATCAACGCCTTCAACCGGGTCAGGTACTCGTAAGCCTCCTCCGGTGTGCGCAGGTCAGGCTCCGTGACGATCTCGATCAAGGGGACGCCGGAGCGGTTCAGGTCGATATAGGACTTGCAGTCAGAGTCAGGGAAACCCTCGTGCAGCGATTTGCCGGCGTCTTCTTCCAGGTGTACGCGGGTAATACCGATGCGCTTGCGTGCGCCGTCCACCTCGATGTCGATCCAGCCGTATTCCGCCAGGGGCTCGTCGTACTGCGAGATCTGGTAGCCTTTGGGCAGGTCAGGGTAGAAGTAGTTTTTGCGAGCGAAGCGCGAGCGTGGATTGATGGCGCAGTTGAGCGCCATCGCCGTCTTCATGGCCATGCTGACGGCCTCGCGGTTCAGCACTGGCAACGCACCCGGCAGGCCCAGACATACGGGGCAAGTGTTGGAGTTGGGCGGGTCGCCGAAACGCGTCGAGCAGGAACAGAAAATCTTGGACTGAGTCAGAAGTTGGACGTGCACTTCCAGCCCAATCACCGCTTCGTACGGGGTGCGAATCTCGACGCTGGCGCTCACCGATTATAACCTAGCCTCACACTCTAGCGTACATCCGCACTCTTGTCAAGCCGAATGTGGTCGGGCTGAAGCCCCCTTCACGTCTTGTTTGAGCACCCACCTTCGAGTACAATCCCTGCCGTGGAGGAGAAAGATGGCGGTAGAAATCCAGGGTGAGCTTCCGAAGCCGCTGGGGGACGCGGTTAGGGAGGTCCTGCACCGCGCTCTCGACCCGAGGCCTCAAAGATTTATTGTCCACATCTCCCAGCCGCACGCCGATGTGGTGGTGCACATCCAGCGACCCTTCGACAGGCGACTGAAGTTCAAAGGAACGGCCGCGGCGGAAATCGCGCGCGAGCTGCACACCATACTAACCGCTATTGTGGATGAGGAGTGCGGGCCCATCCCAACGGCTTAGCTAGGCTAGCAGACTGCCGAACAGCCTCCGGACACGTCATGCCGAGCGTGGCGAGGCATCTGCTGTCTTTTGCTGCAGACGAACAAAAAGCAGATCCCTCGCTTCGCCCTGAAACCTAGGCTGGGAGAACGGCCCCTCCCGGAAGGGCGCGCCTTGGCTACTTGCCGTGCACCAGCTCCTGTGGCGAGGGCAGCGTGGAAGCATTCCACCCGCCCCCCAGGGCTTCGATCAGGAGCACGCTGGCGTTCATACGCCGGGTAAGAATATTCACCGCTGTAACTTGGTCT
>DATJKY010000244.1:0-11686 GCA_035490955.1 Terriglobia bacterium
GACAATAAATTGTCGCTGTTCGGAGCAAGGCCTTCGAGAGCCCCAAAGGGGCGCAATAATGTAGCCCAGGGCCTAAGAAGGTGTGAAAAAATCGTTGGCCACCGGCCGATGCGGCTGCGCCGCTTGCTGTGCGCCGCGTCCCGACGGGGTCTCGGGAGAAAGCTAACGGCTTTCCGGCAAGCGGCTGATCCCAAAGAGTTTAATCTTAAGCCTGCGGTCCGAAAGGGCCGAGCCCTTCCGCACAGCAGGCGGCAGAGCCGCGATTTTTTCACACCTTCTAAAGCCCTGGGAAGGCCCCTCACCCGCGAACGCAAGTATAGCGATCGGTGTTCCTTCAGGCCGGCACACTTTTCAACAAGATGCCCGGCTGAAGCCGGCCTCTACAACAGTACACTTTGGCTATCGCTCGGCACGGGGGTAGCAACCCAGCACCCGGAGGAAGTTGGTCACTTCAGCCAGATGAGAGAGCGCGTTCCGGCAGGCCCCTTCCTTCACGCTGCCCTTGAAGTCCAGGTAAAAGAAGTACTCCCAGGGACGTCCACGCAAGGGGCGTGACTCCATCTTCGTCAGGTCGATGTCGCGCAGGGCGAAAACGCTTAGGCACTTGTAAAGTGCTCCAGGAGCATTGCGGGTGGAAAAGACGATGGACACTTTGTTGGCCCGCGGGCCAACGGCTGGGGCTCGGGAAAGTAGCAGAAAACGTGTGAAGTTCTCATGATGGTCTTCGAGATGGGTCTGCAGGATACGACCGTGGTAAGCCCTGGCAGCAATGCGACTGGCGATGGCTGCCGCTCCGGGGAGTCGCCGCTCGGAGAGCATCTTCACACTTCCCGCCGTATCGTAGTAGGGAACCTTCTCGATCTTGGGGTGGATTCTGAAGAACCGGCTGCACTGCGCCAGTGCCACGGGGTGAGAGTAAACTTGGCGGAGGTCCCTCAACGCGGTTCCCGGAAAGGCGACCAAGTTGTGGACAATTCGCAGGTTCACTTCCGCCACAATGTGCAACTGATTTTCCAGCAGGAGGTCGTAGTTCTCGTACACCGACCCGGCCAGAGTGTTTTCAATCGGCACCAGGCAGTACCTGGACTTTCGGCCTGCCACGCTCTGAAAGGTAGCGACAAAGGTCTCGCAGGGCTGAACCCGAATGTGCGGTCCTAGATGCTTATAAGCCGCCTCTTCGCTGAATGAGCCTCTCTCTCCTTGAAATGCAACAGTCGGAATCTGGCTCATAACTGCCCGCGGGCCCGCCAGTGGCTAGACTTTTGAGCCTCTCCAAGTAGGCCACGAAAAAAGAAATCTACGTACGACTGGGCGAGTTCCGGCTCCTTGATCGGGCCTTCGGGACGATACCACTGATAGAGCCAGTTGACGATTCCCAACAAGGCAAAGGCGGCCAGCCGGGGTGATATCATAGCTTTGCCTTCCTCCCGCTGGACCTGAGCGATGAGGTCCTCGAGCATCTGGATATATTCCCTTTTCCGGACATTGATTTTTCGCCGCAGGGCTCCTTTCAAGGAACGGTTCTCGTGCAGGATGACGGTGATCTCCAGGTCGCGGGCGCGCACGATCAAGTCAATGTGACCGATCATGGTTTGGCGCAGCCTCTCACGCGGGTCGGCGACAGACTTCATCCTGTCGATTACGGTCTCGTGCAGGATATCCATGCCGTAGCTCATGATTTCGAACAGCAACCGGTTCTTACTGCCCACGTGGTGATAGAGTCCGGCCTTGGTGAGACCTACCGCCCCGGCGATGTCCTGCATCGACGCGCCGTCGTAGCCTTTCTCAAAGAACACGCGGGCAGCGATGCGGCAGATCCCGCGCAGCTTTTGCTTGTCAGTTCCCATCTTTGACGGTCGCAAAGTCTATCACAAGAAAGCGGCAGGCGGTGAGCAGGTGCAGGTCCGGTTGGTCCGGTGGTCAGGTGATCCAGCGAGGTCCGGCGTACATTTTGGTTTGGATTGACGCCAGGAAATCGTAAACTTGGAAACTGAGGCGAAACTCCTAGGCGTCCCTTCTTCAAGGCCTTTCAGTATGGTTCAGAATTCAAAGTCCGAAATCCTAAACTCAGTATCGGTGGCGGGGCGTTCCACAGGTCCGGTGATTGCGGTGGTGGCAGCGGTTTTGGGCGTCATCCTCGGTACGGTCGTATGGTTGACGCACACCCGTTCCAGGCAGTCGCAGCAAGCGATCGCGCCGACGGCAGAAGAAAGAGCCTATCTCCAACATATCGTGATTTCGGACGCCAAGGTGAGTGCGGCCACGAATTTTCTCGGCGACATGGTGACCTACGTGGATGCGAAGATGACGAACACCGGTACCAAGCCCGTCCGTCAACTTGACCTTCGAGTGGAGTTCTCAGACATGTTGAACCAGGTGGTCCTCCGCGAGACGGCGCATCCCATCACGCGGCACATACCCCCGCTTGCGCCGGGAGAGGCACGGGCTTTTCGCACCACGTTTGAAAGGATGCCCGTGGAATGGAATCAGGCTCCGCCCGCCATTACCCCCGTGGCTTTGCATTTCTGAGTCAGCGCCCGTAGCTCAGCCGCCGAATTAGCGGCTCCGGCAGACCAGCGTCCTGCATCTTCCGTTGAGTTTTGAAAACGTCGTACGAGACGCGGTAGTACTCCACCTGCTTTTGCTCTTGGTCGAGAATGGCGAAGGCGGCGCGCCAGTCGCCGTCGCGCGGCTGGCCAACCGAACCGGGGTTGATCAGGTAGCGCGTGCCATCCTCGAGTGGCAACACCAACGCGCAACCGTCCTCGGCTACGAAGTCTTGCACCGCCGCGAAGCCGCCTTTGAATGTCAGTAGGAAGCCCCCCTGGAGATGGGTGTGGCCAAAGAAAGCCACCTGGAGGGAGAGGCTTCTCAATGCCGGGAGCGCGCTTTCGCGGCCGAAGAGGTATTCGTCTTCATCACCCGGGGAGCCATGCACCAGTTGAAATCCATTCAAGACGACTGGCCCTGAAGGCAGGTGAAGGAGAAACGACAGATTTTCCGCGTTAAGTTGCTCCCGCGTCCAGACCGTCGCGAGCCGGGCGAAACGATTAAAGTCGTGTGCGTCGCTGATACCTGCGCAGGCTTTGTCGTGGTTGCCGCGAATGATGACGTGGGACGCCTGACGAACGCCCGCGATGACGGCGTTGGGGTCCGGGCCGTATCCGACGAGATCACCCAGGCATAATGCCTGGTCGTATTTCGCATCGGCCATCTCCATGCATTTGTCGAAGGCCTCGAGATTCGAGTGAATGTCGCTCAGGATCAAGTATCGCAAGCAAACCCCGGATGTAAAGGATTATAACCCAGAGGGAGGACACTGGAGCTTTTTCGCAAAAAACGCTATCACTACGGTGGCCGGCCATGTCATCCAGATGCGCAATACTGAATCAGCCCGAGTGCCGGAAGTGCACCACCTCGCCATCGCCAACCACGTATTCCTTTCCTTCCAGGCGCAACTGGGCGCGATGCCGCGCTTCAGCCATGCTCCCCGCCGCGATCAGGTCTTCGTATTTCACAACTTCCGCGCGAATGAACCCGCGTTGGATGTCGGTGTGGATTTCGCCCGCGGCATCGAGAGCGCTCGAGCCGGAAGGAAGCGTCCACGCCCTGCACTCATCTTCGCCGACGGTGAAGAAAGAGATCAACCCGAGAAGCCGATAGCTTGCACGGATGAGGCGGGCAATTGCTGACTCCTTCAGACCATAGCTCGCCAGGAACTCTGCCGCCTCGGGGTCGCCTAGCTCGGCGAGTTCGGCTTCCACCTTGCCGCAGATTGCGGTTACCACGGTGTTGGGACGCTGTCTCAACCCGGCTTCGGTCGCAAACTCCTCTGCGGCGTTGGCCCGCGCCGCGTCCTTTTCACCCAGATTGAGCACGTAGAGGACGGGCTTCTGCGAGAGGAAAGTGAAGCCGCGAATAGCGCTCTCGTCCTCGGCACTCAAATCCAGCTCGCGGAGCGGGATCTGCCTCTCCAGCGATGACTTGCAGCGCTCGAGAACACGATGTTCCTTTTCGAGCGCTGCGTTCTTCTGCTTCTTGATGTCCTTCTCCAAGCGATCCATCCGCTTTTCCACTACCGCCAGGTCGGAAAGGATCAGTTCCAGCTCCACATTCTCGATATCTCGCCGGGGATCGACGCTGCCAGCAACGGACTCATTCTCGAAGGCGCGGACGACGTGGGCCAGCGCGTTCACCTCGCGTAGCGCCTGCGCCTGGGAGCCGGTCCGAGCCAGCTCAATCACGCTGCCCGGCGTATCCAAGTACTCCACAGTGGCGTGGATTGTCTTTTTCGGCTTGTACATGTTGCTCAAGCGATCGAGGCGCTCGTCCGGAACGTGCACCACGCCAACCCGCGCCTCAAGCTTCCCTGGAGCCGTACCACTGCCGTGAACATGAGTCAGAATACGAAACAAGGTGGTCTTGCCGACTTGAGAGAGACCCACAATACCTATGCGAAGCACAATCACCTCGGTTAACTTGCACCGACCGCACCCTTAGTGTATCATCTAGGTTAGAAGACAATCCAGCAGGAGGAGGCGAAACCAATGCCCACCAAAGTAGGTTTGTTCGAAGCAAAGCAGAAGTTATCAGAGCTTGTCGAGCGGGCCTCGCGAGGCGAAGAAATCATCATCACCTGCCGGGGCGAAGGAAAGGCGCGGCTGGTGAGAACCGAGAGTCACGGCCGAACGAGCGACGAAGTGATTGAGTCGATGTCCCGCGTACGAATGAAGTTGCCCAAGGGCATGACCCTCAAAGATCTCGTTACTATGGGGAGAAAACATTGAGCAGCTTCGTGTTGGATGCTTCGATGGCCCTGGGATGGATTCTGGACAAGCCCATCCCACCGCGCGCCAGTCAGGTTCGTCAGCGCCTGCGGCAGACAGTAGCCCTGGTGCCGTCTCTCTGGCACTATGAAGTAACAAACGTGCTTGTCATGGCAAGGCGCACGCGCCACATCACGGAGGCAGAGTTTGCGAGCCTTCTGGAAGACATCGAAGCCTGGAAGAACTTCGTGTCAGTTGAGCCCGTTGTGAGGCCCCGACAACTTGCTGAAATCGCGCAGGGTACCGGCCTAACCGTTTACGAAGCAGCCTACATCGAAGTTGCCTTACGACACCGCCTTCCCCTGGCAACGCTGGACAAAGAGCTTGAAGTAGCAGCCCGCAAAGCGGGCGTTAACCTGCTTTAGCTCGCCCTCGAACCGGCTGCACTCGACGTGTTATGCCCATGCGGAAACCCTGGGACTCGCATTCCTTGACACGGATCGGCGTTATCCACAACAATAACGCACTGCGATTCGAACGAGAGTACTGTTCGTGGTTTTTCTGTAGCATTTCGCATGGGTGACTCGCCGTTCCTGATGGCCGCGCGCGCCACAATCACTGCGGCTTACGCCAACACGGCAACGAAGGGAAGGTTAATCGATGCGCTGGAGTCAAGCGTTCATTCCGACCTTACGGGAAGTTCCCGCCGAGGCGGAGGCGCCCAGTCACCAACTCTTGCTGAGGGCGGGTTACATCCGGCAGGTAGCCGCAGGGGTGTATTCCCACCTCTACCTGGCGCAGAGGTCCTTCCTGAAGATTACAAGAATCATCCGCGAGGAAATGGACCGCATCGGCGCCCAGGAATTCTACCTTCCGGCCCTGAATCCGGCCGAGCTTTGGCAGGAGACCGGCCGCTGGGATCTCGATGTAGTGTTTAAGCTAAAGGACCGCAGTCAGCACGACCTTTGCCTGGGGATTACTCACGAAGAGGAGATGACTAACATCGCGCGCGCCGAACTGCGTTCCTATAAGCAACTGCCGCAGATCTGGTACCAGGTTCAAGGAAAATTCCGCGATGAGCCCCGCCCGAAATCGGGCTTGCTACGGTTGCGCCAGTTCATGATGAAGGACTCCTATTCCTTCGACCTGGACGAGGCGGGCTTGGACAAGAGCTACGAGAAACACGCAGAAGCCTACACCCGCATCTTCCGGCGTTGCGGGCTCAACTTTATGTTTGTCGAAGCGTACTCGGGGATGATGGGCGGCAAAGTGTCGGGAGAGTTCACCGCTCCGGCAGCGTCAGGAGAGGACTTAATCGCCTCCAGCGAGTGTGGTTATGCGGCCAACCTGGAGAAGGCCGAATCGAACCTCCCGACTGTCGAGGACCTGCAGGGCGAAGAACCTCCGCAGCCCTTTGACACCCCCGGTCAGAAGACTATTGAAGATCTGGTGAAGTTCACGGGCGAGAGCCCGGCACGCATGATCAAGACGCTGGTTTACGTCGTGGAAAACAGGCCGGTGCTGGTCCTGCTACGCGGTGACCACGTATTAAGTGAAACCAAACTGGCCATCGCTTTGGCGACTGACGTGTTTCGACCGGCCACCGCGCAGGAAGCCTTTGCTTTGCTTGGGGCGAACCTGGGTTCACTCGGTCCCGTGGGCGTGAAGGACGCCCGCATTATCACTGACCGCGGTCTTGAGGGCCGCCGGAATCTCATCAGCGGCGCCAATCGAGACGACACTCACTTTCGCAACGTAACCCCGGGGCGTGATTTTCAGCCCGAGTATCACGATGTTCGCGTTGTCAACACGGGCGACCTGTGCAAGCGATGTGGCAGACCCCTGCAAGTGACCACTTGCGTTGAATTGGGGCACATCTTCAAGTTAGGCCGCCGTTACTCGGAAGCGATGCACGCTGCAGTTTTGGACGCAGAGGGCAAGGAGGTACCGTTGGTGATGGGGTGCTATGGAATCGGGGTGGAGCGCATCCTGAGCGCGGCTGTCGAACAAAACCATGATGCCGACGGCATGTTTCTACCGCGCGCCATCGCTCCCTTCGAGGTGGTGTTGACTGCGGCCAACATGGATGATGGCGCCATTCGGAAGGCGGCCGAGGAATTCTACGAGGAGATGCAGTCCCAGTCGATTGAGGTGCTGTTCGACGACCGCCAGGAAAGGCCGGGCGTCAAGTTCAAGGATGCGGACTTGATCGGTGTGCCTTACCGGGTGACGGTCGGCAAACGCAAGTTTGAGCAAGGCCTGGTGGAAATCTTCGAACGCTCGACAAAGCGAATCCACGATGCTAAGCTGAAAGCGGTGGTTCAGTCGCTGAAGGCTGACCACCTCCGCTAGTGCCGTTTCAACACTTAGACCCTAATCTCCGGAGCAACGCGCGTAAGAACCTTCGCATTCGGACTCATTAGAGCGGCTCGGCGGAAACAAGATTTGCCGTAACGCCGCCCGTCGGGGCGGCACGCGCCTGTGCCTATCATACCCAAGCCCGAAGCTCGCCGCCGGTCGCCGACTCAGGGGCCGATTCCGTCTCTTTTCCGTTCCCTCTTGGGTTGGCAGCGGGCGTTGCTGGCGGTTGCTTTCCTGCTTCTGTTGACGGCGGACGCCGTTTTCCTACATTACTACGTGCGTTTCTCGCGCATGATCGATGCGCGCCTCAGCGGTGAAGTCTTCGATAACGCCTCGCTCGTACTCTCAGCTCCAACGGCAGTTTCCGTAGGCGATCCCTGGTCTCCGGAGCTGGTGGCGGCCCACCTGCGCAAGGCGCAATATGCTGAGGGCACTGGCGGGTCGAGCGTGGGAACCTATCAGTTGAAAGGAACCTGGCTGGGAATTTACCCCGGGCCAGCCTCCTATTTCCGGAGCAAGCTAGCTGAAGAAGGCCCCGCAGCCTTGGAGTTTCGTGACGGCCGGGTCGCCTCGATCACCGCCCTTGATTCACACTCCAGCTTAGCGAGCTACCGGCTGGAGCCCGAAGTGATCACAACGCTCTTTGACCAAAGCCGCAGAAAGCGACGACTGGTCCAGTACCAAGACCTGCCCAAAGTGCTCGTCGACGCTGTCCTCGCCACAGAGGACCATCGTTTCTTCTCCCACCACGGCTTCGACATCTACCGGATCTTTGGGGCGGCCTTGGCCGATATCCGGGCGGATCATGGACTGCAGGGAGGTAGCACGCTTACGATGCAACTGGCGCGGGACTTTTTCTTGACGAGGCACCGTACCCTCCGCGTCAAACTCGAGCAGACATTCCTGGCGCTACTGCTCGAGCAGAAGCTCACTAAGGAGCAGATCTTCGAGCTTTACGCCAATGATGTTTACCTGGGGCAGCGCGGCAGCTTCTCCGTCAACGGATTCGGCGAAGCAGCGGATGCGTACTTCAACAAAGACGTCAAGGGCCTGACCTTGCCGGAGGCGGCCCTCTTGGCGGGCCTGATCCGAGGCCCCAACCTGTACTCGCCGTACAAGTACCCGAAGAGATGCTTGGAGAGAAGAAATCTGGTGCTGCGGCGCATGGCGGAGACCGGCTTCGTCACGGAAGCTGAGGCCGAGAAAAGCGCAGCCACCCCGCTTGATGTCAGCCAAAGGAACGTGGAGGCAAGTCAGGCGCCGTTCTTCGTCGACATGGTGAAGGACCAGTTGCTGGCGCAGTTCCAGGAGCATGACCTCGTTTCGCAAAGTTACCGGGTTTACACCACCCTCGACCTTGACCTCCAGGCAGCCGCCTCCGAAGCGGTTCGAACCGGAACGGAGGAGGTTGACCAACAGTTAAGAAGCCGGCAGAAGAAGGGCGCTCCGCCGCTGGACCCACACCAACCGCAGGTTGCTCTGGTGGCCCTGGACCCGCACACGGGTGCCATCAGGGCGCTGGTAGGTGGGCGGGACTACGGTTTCTCCCAACTGAATCACACCTTGGCGCGACGTCAGCCTGGCTCCTCCTTCAAGCCTTTCGTTTACGCCGCCGCGCTGAACTCGGGGGTGGATGGCTCGCAACCACTCATTACCACGGCAACCGTCTTACCTGATGAACCGACAACGTTCGAATATGACGCTAGGACTTATGAGCCCAGGAATTACAAGGGAGAATACCACGGGCAGGTAACTCTGCGAGAGGCATTGGCGCTCTCTTTAAACAATGCCACCGTTCATTTGGCTGAGATGATAGGGTACAAGAAGGTCAAAACCCTGGCGGTGGCTGCGGGAATCAACCACGACTTGCTGCCTACTCCAGCGTTGGCGCTGGGGTCCTACGTAAGCACTCCGATGGAAATCTCGGGCGCCTACACCCTGTTCGCGAACAGAGGTCGCGTGGTGAGCCCACACTTCGTACGAGCGGTGAACGATACGTCAGGCCGAACTCTGTGGCAAACCTCGCTCTCGGGCCGCCAGGTCCTGGACCCGCGGGTTGCCTACCTGATGGTCAACTTGATGGAAAGCGTCATCAACAACGGAACGGCCGCTGGCGTCAGAAGCCGAGGGTTTACAGCGCCTGCGGCGGGCAAGACGGGCACGTCCCACGACGGATGGTTTGCGGGATTCACCTCGAACCTCCTTGCCGTGGTCTGGGTGGGCTACGACGACGATCGACAGTTGAACCTTTCCGGCGCAAGCTCGGCCCTGCCGGTTTGGGCAGCCTTCATGAAGCAAGCAACGGAAGTGCCTTCATACCGGAAAGTGGCGCCTTTCGAGCCGCCGGCTGGCATCGTTACTGCCCCGATCGGCGCGCCAGCGGCAGTCGCAGAGGTCAATAATAAGATCGTACGGACGGAGGAAGTTTTCATTGCGGGAACTGAACCAAACCCGGTCGGTACAGGTAGCAGGCTCGCCAGTCTGCTTCGCGCCCTTCTGCCTGGGGGCGGACCAGCAGCACCAGCACCAACCGCTGCCCCGGCAGCCACGGCCCATCCTCCGGCCACTCGCGTTGCTCCTCCGGCAGTACCGGAAGATCGAGAGATGTCCGATCAGGCCGGCTCATCAACCGCAACGGAAGGAAAGAAGAAAGGCGGACCACTGAGCAAAATCATTTCCATCTTCAAGCGCGGAGACTCGAAAAAACAGCCTCCTCCGCAGCAGCAGGAAGGTGACGTGGAAAGACCGAAGTGAATTAACCGCTGAATGGGTGTACGATTCATTGAGGGGATTACCCGCCTCTGGCGGGTGAACATTGCCTCGCCAAGCGGATGGGGACGAGGCGAGCGAATTCGATGAGAAGGAGAACGAAGGCTCGGCTAATCTTGACGTGCCTGGCGTGCGTTCTTACCTGTGGCGGGTGGAGATGGCTCGACACCCTCTCCCCTTTGCTACACGCAGGGCAAGTCACGTCTGGGGTGACTCCGGAGCCTCCGGAACGACAAACCAAGCAGCTTTCCTTGGAAGAGCGCGCAGACATTTTCATGGCGCGGAAGGCTTACGCTGACGCTGCAGACTATTACTCCCGCGCCCTTCGGCAGTCCAGCCACTCGGACCCTGTGCTGTGGAATAAACTCGGCATCGCCTATCAACAGCAAATGGACTTCAATGCCTCCCGCAAGGCCTACAAGGAGGCTATCCGCCGCCGGCAGAATTACCCGGAAGCCTGGAACAATCTGGGAACCACCTTTTATCTCGCCAACAAGTTCTCGAAGTCGGTGAAGTACTACCGCAAGGCCATTGAGCTGAATCCCGATGCCGCGTCGTTTCACCTGAACCTGGGGTCGGCCTACTACCGCATGAAAAAGCCAAAGGAGGCGGTGGACCAATACCGGCGAGCCCTGCTGCTTGACCCCAACATTTTGAATGAAAGGTCGACGATGGGCACGATTATACAGGCTCGGGGCACCGATGTAGACTATTACTTTTACATGGCCAAGGTCTTTGCCTCCCTGGGCCGGGCAGAGGAGGCAGTTCGATACTTACGCCGCGCTTTCGAGGACGGCTTCACTGAGTTCAAGAAACTCGACGACGACGCCGATTTTCTCAGGATCAGCCACGACCCTTCGTACATTGCTCTGAGGAAGAATCCTCCCGTGCCGATCAAAGACTGATTCCCTCGGTGTCTCGTGCGGAGGTGACGAGGTTTCATGAAGAGGAGCGCGGCTGGACTGCTGCTCGTATTCCTGCTGACCTGTAATGCAAAGGGAGCTCTGCCCACACGCACTATTCTCGTCTTTCCGTTTGAGAACGAAAGCGCGCGTCAGGACCTAGGTTGGATTTCGGAAGCCTCGGCCGAGATCATATCCACGCGTTTGGCCGGTCCCGAGCGTTACGTGCTGGGGAGAGAAGAGCGTAACGAGGCGTACGAGCAGTTGGGTATGCCGCCTGGCACACCCCTTACCCTGGCGAGCGAATACAAGGTCGCTCAAACATTGGGTGTAGGATGGGCGGTAGTAGGCAGCTTTACAGTGGAAGGCGATCGCCTGACGGCGCGGGCGCGACTCTTGAACGTGCAAGATTTGAAGCTCTCTCCGCCCTACGAAGGCAGCGACGAACTGGCGGATCTGGTTGATCTTCAGACCCGGCTGGCGTGGAGGTTACTAGCATCCAACGATGCCGGTTTCACGGTGGGGACCGAGGAAGACTTTTCCGGCCGCTTTCCCGAACTCCGCCTCGACGCTTTCGAGAACTATATTCGGGGCATACTGGCGACGGACGAACAAAGCCGGGTTCGTTTTCTACGCGAGGCTGACCGGTTGAATCCACGGGATCACCAAGCGGCCTTCGAGCTAGGACGGTACTATTTCGGCGAGAAGGACTACCCAAACTCAGTGAAGTGGCTTCGCAAGTTGGACCACAAGGACCCCAATTACCTGGAATCCCTCTTTCTCCTCGGCGTCGACGAATTCTTCCTGGGTCACGAGGAAGACGCCCAGAAGGCTTTTTCCACGCTCTCCCAGCAGATGCCCCTGGATGAGGTGTGGAACAATCTCGGC
>DATJKY010000245.1:0-9528 GCA_035490955.1 Terriglobia bacterium
CTGGCGACGTGTCTTCCCAAAGCCCAGGCCGGGGTCGATGATGAGTTGTGAGCGGCGAAGCCCGCTGGAGAGCGCGTGGCGGACGGACCGGTTGAGACCCCGCCCGAGCGAACGCCAAACGGACTTGGCGAAGGGCTCACGCTGCATGGTTTCTGGATGCCGGCGGATATGCATCAGGATGAGCGCTGCACGGTGGCGCCGGGCCACTTCGACCAGCTGGGGATCAAAGCGAAGACCACTGATGTCGTTAATGATGCTCGCGCCGGCAAGCGCGGCCTGCTCCGCAACTTGTGCTTTTGTCGTGTCAATGGAAATGGGCAAGGCTCGCAGGCGCTTATGCATGCCGCGAATCACCGGCAGGACACGGCGCAATTCCTCTTCCGCCGTTACGGGTTTCGATCCGGGACGCGTTGACTCGCCGCCCACATCGATCCAGTCCGCGCCCTGACGTGCCATCTCGACGCCGTGCTCGATAGCCCGCTCGGGATCAACGTACAGCCCGCCGTCGGAGAAAGAGTCCGGCGTAACGTTGAGCACGCCCATGATGAGGGTGCGCTCACCCAAGCGCACTTTCCGTCCGCCAACCTCAAGAGTGAATCGTGACCTCATGACAAACGGGTCGTGTCCGTTGTCTCTCGTTCGTAGCGCGGCGAGACGCCCGCGCTACTTCCACAAAGCGCAAGCTATGCCCCAAAGACCCCCACATAGACGAAGGCGCCGACAAAGCCTCCCACTACCGGACCAACCACTGGTACCCAGGAATACCCCCAGCCCGAGTCACCCTTGCCGGCAATAGGCAGGAGGGCGTGAGCGATGCGAGGAGCCAAGTCGCGAGCGGGGTTGATAGCGTAGCCCGTCGGCCCGCCAAGTGAGAGACCAATAGCCCACACGAGAAAGCCCACGAGTAGCGGCGTCAGTCCAGTGTCGTTGGGAGCTTTGTTGGCCCCGAGGGCGAGAACTCCAAAGACAAGCACTGAGGTCCCGATGATCTCGGTCAGGAGATTTGCAACCGTGCGACGGATCGCCGGCGCGGTCGAGAACACGGCAAGCTTTAAATCCTCGGAGGGTGTTTGCTCCCAGTGCGCGAGGTACGCCAGCCACACCAGAGCAGCGCCCAGAAACGCACCTATCATCTGGGCCAAAATGTAAACGGGCGCTTCACCCCAGGGAAATTTTCCCACCGCTGCCAGCCCCAGCGTAACTGCCGGGTTTAAGTGCGCGCCGCTAATGCGCCCAACCGCGTACACCGCCATGGCCACGGCCAGAGCCCAGCCTGTGGTGATCACGATCCAGCCGGACTTCTCCGCCTTAGACTTGCTCAACAGCACTCCGGCGACCACACCATCGCCCAGCAGGATGAGCAGCATCGTGCCTACCAGTTCAGCCGTGAACAGCTTCATGCGATACCTCCTAACGCTTCCGCTGTAAGGGTAGGGCTTGCCCGCGTTAAAAGTACAGTTGCTCGTGACCAGTTTCTGGTGGCTCAGGTGGCCACCCGCCGCTAACCACCGCACTTTAGGATCGGTACGGCAAGTCGGTGCCCCTACGGGCGCTGATTCTGAGGATTATAGTGGATTGAGGGATTGAGGCATTAAAGGATCAAAGGATCGAAGGATGGAGTAGCCTCTCTTTATCCGCTTTTGCCCGGACTCCTCGCCCTCGAATCCCGACCCCTATTAGCTGTGAAAACTCCGCTAGCAATAACTGCTGAAAACACACCCGCCGCGGGAAGGTTTACGCCAACCCACTGATGTCAGATTTTTTCACGCCTTCCTAGTCTAGCTAGCTATCGGTTAGGCCGGTTGCGGACGCTCGCGCTGGGGCATTCCCGGTGTAGGCTGGGGCTTCAAGACCTGAGTCTTATCCGTCTCCGCCGGCGGGGTAACTTCCGGCCGAACGCGCGCGGGCAAGGGCTTGCCGTCCATCAGCAGCTTGACCTCGGACGAATCCAGGGACTCGCGCTCGAGCAGTGACTCCGCGATGCGTACCAGCGCCTCGCGGTGAGAGGCGAGGAGGTCCTTGGCCCGCTGGTAGGCGGTGGTGACGAAGCGTTTCACTTCCTGGTCAATCTTGATGGCGGTGTCCTCGCTGAAGTCACGGCTGGTAGCCAGATCTCGTCCCAGGAATATTTCTCCCTGGTTCTTGCCGTAGGCTAGGGGCCCAAGGTCCGACATGCCGAACTCGCATACCATGCGCCTGGCTAACTCCGTAGCCTGCTCAATATCGTTACCGGCGCCCGTAGTAATGTGGTTGAGAAAGAGTTCCTCGGCCACCCGCCCGCCCATCATGATGGCGAGCTGGGACTCCAGGTAATCGCGGGTGTAGGTATGCTTGTCGTCCACCGGTAATTGCATGGTGACACCGAGGGCCATGCCGCGCGGAATGATGGTGACCTTGTGGACGGGATCGGCGTGGGGTACCATGCACGCCACGAGCGCGTGCCCCGCCTCGTGGTAAGCGGTATTCTTCTTCTCCTCCTCGGAGAGGATCATGGACTTGCGCTCAGCCCCCATCAGCACCTTGTCCTTAGCGGCCTCGAAATCCGTCATCAGTACCTGCTTGCGGTTCTGGCGCGCCGCCAATAGAGCTGCTTCGTTCACCAAGTTGGCCAGGTCGGCGCCGGAGAACCCCGGGGTGCCGCGCGCCAGCACCGAGATGTCCACGTCCTCGGAAAGCGGAATCTTCTTGGTGTGGACCTTTAGCACCCCTTCGCGGCCGCCCACGTCGGGGCGAGGCACCACCACGCGCCGGTCGAAGCGGCCGGGCCGCAACAATGCCGGGTCCAGTACATCCGGTCGATTGGTGGCAGCGATCAGAATAACGCCTTCGTTGGACTCGAACCCGTCCATCTCCACCAGCAGAGCGTTCAGCGTCTGTTCGCGCTCGTCGTGGCCACCGCCCAGACCCGCGCCGCGATGGCGGCCGACGGCATCAATCTCGTCGATAAAGATGATGCAGGGAGCGTTCTTCTTGCCCTGTTCAAACAGGTCCCGGACGCGCGAGGCGCCTACACCCACGAACATCTCCACAAAATCTGACCCGGAGATTGAGAAGAAGGGGACATTAGCTTCCCCGGCGATAGCCCGCGCCAGCAGCGTCTTGCCAGTTCCCGGCGGCCCCACTAGCAACACGCCCTTGGGTATGCGTCCGCCCAGCTTCTGGAACTTCTGCGGCTCGCGAAGGAAGTCGATGATTTCGTGCAGCTCTTCCTTGGCCTCGTCCACACCCGCCACGTCTTTAAAGGTCACCTTTTTCTGCTGGCTGGAGAGCAGACGGGCGCGACTCTTGCCAAAGGAAAGCGCCTTGTTGCCACCGCTCTGCATCTGGCGCATAAAGAAGATCCAGAAGCCCACGAGGATGATCATGGGGAGCAGCCCGTTACCCACCCATGTCAGCCAGGAGCTGCCAGAATCATTCTTCATCGTGACGATGACTTTCTTCTCGTCCATGATTTTGTACAGGTCGGGGTAGTTAGCCGGAATCGTGGTCTTGAATTTCTGGTTGTTCTTGAGGGCGCCGGTCACTTCGGTGCCGACAATCGTCACCGCCTGAACCTCCTCCTTGTTCACTGCGCTAAGGAACTCGGTGAAGTTCTTGTCAGTGGGCTTCTCGCTGGTGCTGGATTTGACCACCACCCACAGCAGAAACGCTGTGGTGGCCATGACCACCCAAAAAATGATGTTCTTGACGACCGAATTCACGGTAACTTCCTCCCCCTTAGCCTCTACTGTACAGCGCCTGTGCCTTAGGGTCCATCAATTAGATGCACCAGAACGCCCGTTCGGCCTTACCTTCCTGCTTCCGAGCCCACGACTTCGAGCGGCTCCTCGACAATGGTCAGCACGTGCTCCGTCGCCGATGAGACCGCTACCTGAGCGTCAGGCGGAAAACCACGGACCCAAATAACGGACTCTCCGCAATCTAGAATCGGCCAAAGCCTTCGGCACCCCAGCGGGATCCTCCGCTCCTGAAACAACTCCTTAACTTTCCTTATGCTGCGGCTGCCCACAGGCCGGAAGGAGTCACCAGCCTTCCAGTTACGAATTCGTAACTCCCCTTTCAATTTCGACAGGTCGACGTACGGCCCGTGAGCGCTATTATAGCGCTTTCCCGTTCCGTGTGAGTTGACTATTTTGAAAAGAAAAGTCGAACCGACCTCAGGGATCCGGGTCTCGCCGGGCGCCTTGACAGGGTAGGAATAGCCGTTTCTCGCCGTCACTCGCTCCGTCACGCCGATGATCAACCAGTCGAACTCCTTTCGCACCACCAATCCTTGAGGCAGGATCACGCTCCGCCCGCTCTGGCCCTCAACGGCAAACCGGCGCAGCACTTCGACGTGCCCGTGGGTGATTCCCCGCAGATGGCCCCTCGCGGCAGCGATCATTTGGCGCAGCACGCGTCGCCCGATTGAAGCCGGGAATCGAGCAAAGGCGCTCACAGGAATCTTCTCGTTACTGCCCTCCCGGATTCGCCAGGCGTGGGCTCGTTCCCAGGCCTGCCTTTCGAGAAACGCTTCATCGTCGCGCGCTCTGTCCGCGAGCTCGCCGAGTAAGGAGACGATCGCAGGGTTGTAGTTTCTCTCCAAGAGTGGCAGCAGCTCGGCTCGTACCTTGTTGCGCAGAAACCGGGTATCGCGATTCGAAGAGTCCACGCGGATCTCCAACTTGCGACGACTCAGCTCGGAATTGATCTCGGAGCGCGTCAGGTTCAGAAACGGCCTGGCCACCTTACCTTCCAGCACCGGGTAGACGCCTCCCAGGCCCTTCGAGCCCGAACCGCGCAGGAGCCGCAGCAGGACGGTCTCCGCCTGATCGTTAGCCGTGTGCGCGGTCACGACTTTGTCCACTCTACCCTGATCCACGAGCGAGAAGAAGAATCGGTAGCGAAGGTCCCTTGCTGTGGCTTCCAGATTGCGGTGACGTTCGCGCGCTACCTTGGCGACGGCGGCTTCCCCGAAAACGAACTCCATACCTAAACTGTCAGCCCGTTCGCGCACGAATTGCTCGTCGGCAGCCGACTCCGGCCCTCGCAAGTGGTGGTTGAAGTGGACTACGGCAAGGTGCAGGCCCAGGTGGTGCGAAAGTTGTTGCATGAAATGCAGAAGCAGCACCGAGTCCGCGCCACCTGAAACGGCCACACCTATCCGGTCGCCCGGTCGGAATAGATGAGTTTTGCGCATCTCCGACGACCATCGACAGAAAAGGTCGGATCGATGAGACATGTCGTCTCCAGGTACGGCAATTCCCTTCTGGTATTGTAACACCTCGACGCTGTTGGACCCCGAATGCTATCCTCGATCCATGCGAGGAACTGTGCTTACGGCACTGCTTGTTGTGGCCGGAGCAGCGGCCCCGGTTGGCGCCCAGGGTCCGACGTCTGGCGGCGCGCTGACGCGCTCGGTCAAGGTGTTCGATTACCGGAATCGGATCTTTCCCACCTCCGTCGAACTGCGGGGCACCGCGCTCCTTCCCGCGACAAAGGGAATCGCAAATTTCGTAGGTAAGGTGGGTGATCTCGATTTTACTGCCGCCTTCACAGGCCTGCCGCCGGCGAGCAGATTCGGCGCCGAGTATCTGACCTATGTGCTTTGGGCTGTCACCCCGGAGGGTCGGCCGGTCAATGTTGCCGAAATTCGCGTTGAGGGCACCATCGCCAGGCTCGTAGCCCCGAGTGGCAAGCGGAAAGTCACTACCAATTTGAAGGCTTTCGGATTCGTTGTGACCGCCGAGCCCTATTTCGCTGTGACCACACCGAGTGATGTCGTGGTGATGGAGAACGAAGCAAAGCCGGAGGCGGGGGAAAGGATTGAAGACACCGAACTGACGTACGATCTGCTGCCCAGAGGATATTACGCTATGAACGTGAATCCCCGGGAAGTTCGTCCGGTCGAGGCGGACCCCAACGCGACCTTCGAGATTCTCGAGGCGCGGCACGCCGTGCAGATTGCTCGGTGGGCGGGCGCCGAGCGCCACGCGCCGGAGATCCTCGGGGTGGCGATACAGCTCCTGCAGGGGGCAGAGGCCGAGCAAGGGCGCGAAAGGCACGATGCTAAACGGGTGAGGAAGTCCGCTCGCGAGGCGGTAGAAACGGCTGAGGATGCGCGGGTGTTCGCCTTGAGGCGGAAGAGACAACAGGATAACTCAGCTCAGTAAGGCGAAGGAGCTATAGCCCAGGAGAGCGCCGATGAGGCAGCCCGCGATCACATCACTGAGAAAGTGCATGCCCAGAATGACGCGGGACGCCGCGATGCTGACGGCAAGAAGCAGCATGGGGACAATGAGGGCCGGGTAAAAGAGGCCGATGGGAACCGCGATGGCGAAAGCCGAAATGGAGTGGCCGGACGGAAAGGAAAACTGATCGGGTGGCGGGATGTTTGCCCAGCAGTGAGGCTCTAGCGCGCAGGGCCTTTTGCGGCCGCTGGCTCGCTTCAGCAACTGGAATACGGCAATACCCACCATTGCGGACGCCGCAGCCGACACTACCGCGGCATAACGCGCCGGGCCCCCCACGAGCAGCAGGACCGGACACAACCCGTAGTACAGCCAGCCGTCCCCTAGGCGGGTGGCCCAGACCATCCACAAACGAATCCATCGAGGCGGGCGCCAGCGGTTTACCCGCCGCATCAGGCGATGATCACGCCGCTCAACGTGGACAAGGATCGTCCGTGCTGCAGTCATGCCGGCGATTCCCCCGAGGCAGCCCCACCCCGCCAGACCGGAACCTGTCCCGCTCCCCCGTAAGCGCGGGTGACGCTGCGCATCCAGTAGCGGCCGAAAAAGACCTCCTTGCAGTAGTTGGTCAGTATAACTGGAGGAATCATCACAGCCAAGGGTGCCAGCAACATGGTCCAGCGCTTATCGTGCATCATCTCGAGGCTAATCAGAAAGACGTCGCGCATCAGTTTCCAGTAGCTCCCCGATTGGCCCCGCACGCGCCCTCGACCGCTTCGCAAGCCGGCGAGAAACTCCTGCTTGTTGCGCGCCCCTGGAACGACGGTGTACGTAGTACCGATCGACGCCAAAGTGTGGCCGTCACTACCTCCCAAGCCCACCTTTCTCGTCCAGCGCGCCAACCGGGCCGCCCCCCGGTTGTTCGACGCCAGCATGTGGCCATTACGCGTTTCGAAGGCGGGAAACCCGGAGATAAACCAGTCGAAGTCTTCCAACACTCGGCGCCCCGTCAGGCTGGAAAACACGTGGTTCACGGCGAAGAACAGCCGTTGTTCCTTCAAGTGGGCGATCAGGGATTCGAGATCGTTGCGCCGGCTCTGAATCCCGATATGCTGCGATTCTGTCAGATCGTAAACGCCTATGTGGACCGTCGTGCCGCTGGGCATCCGGCATGTAACCTCTTCGCTGGCGAAGAAGTCCTCGTGGCGACGCAACTCCTCAGCGCCTTCGATCGAGTCATGGTCGGTCAGGGTCACCAGATCCATGCCGCGCGTCTTCAAAGTGGCGTAAACCTGCTCGGCCGCGCTGTAGCTCTCGCGGCACACTCGCCGGAGAAAAGCCGGGGACACGCATCGGCCGGAGTACTCAGAGTGTACATGCACGTCACATTTCATATAGTATTTATACCTGCGATAGGTTACGGGAATGTTAACCACAGGAGAAGATTTGGCGAAAGGTGCTGAGATTCCCAACTGCATAATATGCATAGGGAAGATAGTATGTTGTATCAGATCGGGCGGGGCTGGCGCAGACCTCAAGGTCTGCGCCAGCCTGTTTTGCGGCTTCCCGGGGGCATGATTCATGGCTATGAAGCGAATCCAATTTATCTTTTTCGATGCCGGAGGCGGGCACCGTAGCGCAGCTACCGCCCTGGAGATGGTTGTCCGGGAGCAGCGCCGACCCTGGGAGGTGCGATTGGTTAATCTCCAGGAGGAGCTCGATTCGCTGGACCCGGTGCGCAGGCTGACTGGCGTGCGGATGCAGGATTCTTACAACCTCATGCTGAAGAAGAACTGGACGTTGGGGAGCCCGCAGATGCTGCGGGTGATGCACTCCTTCATTCGGGTCTACCGGCCCGCTGTTGAGCGCCTGTGGGAGAAGCACTGGGAGGCGAGCCGGCCCGATTTGGTGGTGTCGCTCGTCCCGCACTTCAACCGGCCCCTATGCTCGAGCCTGCGCCGGGTTCTGCCCGAATCGCCCTACGTCACCGTGTTGACAGACCTGGCTGATTATCCCCCGCACTTCTGGATTGAGCGCCAGACTCAGTTCTTCATCTGTGGGACCGAACGCGCAGTGCAGCAGGCGCGAGCCTTGGGCCATGCGCCGCAACGCATCTTCCGCGCGTCAGGAATGATTCTTCACCCCCGCTTCTACGAACAGTTTCAATTGGAGCAGAGCGTTGAGCGAGAACGCCTGGGTCTGAGGCCTGGCGTACCGACGGGTCTGGTACTGTTCGGTGGGCAGGGATCCCGCGTGATGCTGGAGATTGTTGAGCGCCTGGACCGTGCCCGGCTCAATGTACAACTGATTCTGTTGTGCGGGCGGAATGACGCGTTGGTCTCGGAGCTGCGCCGTCGCCGCACGCGAATTCCCATTATCATCGAAGGGTTCACAACGGAGGTCCCGTACTATATGCGACTGGCCGATTTCTTTATCGGTAAGCCCGGCCCAGGCAGCATCAGCGAAGCACTGGCGATGAGGCTGCCGGCGATCGTCGAGTGTAACGCCTGGACGCTGCCCCAGGAGCGTTACAACACCGAATATATCCGCGAGAAGCAGGTCGGACTGATTCTCCCCAATTTTCGAAAGATTGCTCCCGCCGTCGCCGAGCTCCTCAACTCGGAGAAGCTGGACCGGTTTCGGAAGAACGCCGCAAAGCTCGAGAACCGGGCCGTGTTTGAGATTCCGGATATGCTGGAGCAGATTCTAAAAGCGCGCAGCACTGCCATCGAGGGAAACCAGCACGAGCCTGGGCCCTCGCTCCCATCGCGCATCAGTTTTTGACCGATCTCATATCTTTTCGGTAAGATCATGGGTGAATGGGCTGCGGGAGAAGCGTACCTGCCATGCTGAGTGTTAGATGGACCCTCGGCCCACGAATGGACATAAAAGTCCCCCGGCCTGTCATTCCGATCGCGCATGCGGGAGAGGAATCTGTAAGTCCTTTAGATTCAGCACAGACTCGATTCGTCGAGTTAACTGCGAATTGTGGGCAGCCGAAAGGCTGTGAGTGCTCGGGATGACATCGTCGGGGGGCTTACTCCGCAGGCTATGAAGCCGTCGGTGGCGCCCTATGCTTCGCTTTCAGACCACAGGAGAATCGCACGGGCAGGCCTTAGTGGCCATCCTTTCCGGCTTGCCGGCGGGACTGCCCATAGACTTCGGTTACGTCGACCGCGAACTGAAGCGTCGCATGGGTGGCTATGGCCGCGGTGGACGCATGAAGATTGAATCCGACACCTCCCAGTTCATGTCCGGGGTGCGCCACGGCAAGACGATCGGTTCGCCTTTGACCATTCTGATCGAGAATCGCGACTGGCAGAACTGGAGGGACGCAATGGCGGTGGAAGATAACCCT
>DATJKY010000246.1:0-4867 GCA_035490955.1 Terriglobia bacterium
GGTTTGTGGTGGCGCCGCGAACTGCGCGGCCTCTATGCTCCAACTTTTGAACGTGATGCCCAGGGAAATATAGGGGTTCACGAAAAGCCTGCCCCATAGGCACAGCACCACAGCCTCTGAAGTCCCGCCCTTCCGAGGCCCTGAATAACGGTTTTCCGCAACCTGCAAAGCCCTCCTACGTGCCTTGGCGAGCCTCGAAGCGCTGCTCGTGACTAACGAAGGCCTGCGGATTTTCCTCAAGCTCGGCCGCAGCCTGTGGGTGGGCTTTCAGCCAATCGCTGAGGGCGGGATTCTGAGCCAAGAAGGTGGCGTTGTTAACCAGGGACGGATTCTTGCTCAGGCTGGCAGCGATGCTGGGATTGGCATCCAGGAAGCCGTCAAACCTTGCCAGCTCACCGCGAGTAATATCGCCGAGCCGCCCGTCGAACTGCTGCTCCAGTCTGAGAAAGGCTTGGGGTTCTCTCTTAGCTCGGCCGCGGCCTGAGGGTGGGCTTTCAGCCAATTGTTGAGCGTCGGATTCTGAGCCAAAAAGGCTTGGTTGTTGATCAGAGACGGACTCTGGCTCAGGCTCTTATCGAGGGCTGGATGGCTGTCCAGGAATCGATCGAAGTTGGCCACCTCTCTCGGGGTAATGTCGGTGGCGAGGCCCCTGGCTTTCTTTGTTTGACCCGGAGACACTGCGCTGCCCTTCCAGCCAGTTTTGTTGTCTTGGTCCCACCCGGGAGGACGGTGAAACACCCCGGCTGCGCTCGAGGCAGCGTGGCGAACGGCGTGGCCAACTCCCCCGACTGTGGCGCCCATCCCAAAAGGATGACAGAGCTGGGCCTGGAGGCGGGCATCGGATTCATTCCCTTCGGCGGTCTTGGAATGACTGCTTTCGGCGCGCTGACGAAAAACGACGTCGCTCCGGTTCGAGCTGCGGCCGCCCGCCTCCTCTACAATGATCCCGACCCACGAAGTGGCGAGGCTCTGGGAGCGGCGATCGCCGACAAGAGCACAATCGTGCGAGTAGCAGCGCCGGAGGCGATTGCCAAACGGGGCGACCCTGCCCTCATCAGCGACATTCAGCCCGCCCTGTCAGACCGGGACGACTTCGTGCGCTACACAGCCGCCGCCGCTATCATCAGGCTGAGCAGGCTGGAACGAGAACCAGGACTACGAGTGAGCCTTGATGCAACGAGCCGCCCGCGCAGCCCGGGTCTCTAAGGGCGCGATTCCTCGCCTTAGTTTTGTTTCTTGCCTTGTCACGTCGGAGCAAATCCACAAAAGGCAATTGGTTCCTCTTGAAAACTGACTCTGCGGTGAAACTCTTCTCGATTCAGGATGTGATTACCAGCCCGACGGGGGGTCGGGGCCCGTAAAGCCGGCCAATATAATCCCGCGTCTCCGTCTCGCTTCCCGTGCACAACGGGCGCGCCATTGGTACAATCTCCCTGATGACTGAAATACTTCGTCCGCGGCACTCTGGTCTCGTTCGCGTCACGCACTGGCTCATCACCATATCCTTCCTGGCCCTGCTCCTCAGTGGAGTAGAAATTCTCATCTCTCACCCCCGCTTTTATTGGGGTGAGACGGGCAACGTACGGACTGCTCCCCTGTTCACGCTGCCGATTCCAGCCTCCAGATCCATGGTCCCCACCGGCTACGGGTACGTGCTTCCTGACCAGAACGGCTGGAGCCGCTATCTCCATTTCCAATCTGCTTGGCTTGCGGTATGGACCGGCTTACTTTACCTAGGCTTCGGATTTTTCAAAGGGCATTTCCGCCGGAATCTGCTTCCCGCTCTCTCTGACCTCTCGCCGAGGGGGCTTGCGACAGCCATTGGCGGGCATCGGCTCTTCAAGCGGCCGAGTGAGGAAGACGCCTGGTCGTATAACGTGGTGCAACGCCTGACCTATCTACTGGTGATTTTCGTTCTCTTTCCATTGGTAATCTGGACGGGCCTGGCCATGTCCCCGGCCGTCGCGTCTGCGATTCCGGCGGCGGTCACCGTTTTGGGCGGCCAGCAGTCCGCGCGCACGATACACTTCTTCGTGTCTGGATTCCTGGTGCTCTTCCTTTTGGTTCACGTCCTTATGGTTTGTCTTGCCGGATTCCGAAACCGAGTGGGCGCCATGATCACCGGTCGCCCTACCGAACGTATGGAGCGAACATGAGTAAGCTCTCACGACGTAAGCTCATTAGCACCGGGCTGGTAGCAGCCGCGGGCGCATCCGGGGTCGCCGTGGCTGCGAAGCTCGCCGAGCGTTACGGACTTATCCCGCCCGACGCGGGTGGCCTCTACGGCGCTGGCGAAACTCTGACCTATGCTGCGCAGCGTTTATTGACTCGCCGCTCCCTGGCACGTGAGTTTGCTCGCAGCCAGATTTCGAAAGATCCGTTCGCCAACGAAGTCGCTCCCCTGGGCGAAGGGTTCCAGCGCCTTCAGGAGGGAGCGTTTGCGGACTGGCGCTTGGCGGTCGATGGCATGGTCGCCCGCCCGGCATCGTTCTCACTTGCGGAGCTCAAGAGCTTTCCCTGTCGCACCCAGATCACGTCGGTCCAGTGCGAAGAGGGCTGGTCTTATATAGCCGAATGGAGCGGCGTGCCGCTCTCTCACATCCTGGAACTCGTGGGGGCTCTCCCCCAGGTCCGATATGTTGTTTATCGTTCGTTCCAACCTGACTGGTGGGAGAGCATCGACATGGCGGATGCATTGCACCCCCAGACCCTCGTCACCCACAGTATGAACGGCGGTGAGCTTCCCGTCGCTTTCGGCGGACCTCTTCGCCTGCGCGTTCCCCGGCAACTCGGCTACAAGAACGTCAAATACATCACTCGCCTCACCCTTACCGATAGCCTCAAGCGGTTCGGCAAGGGCTTGGGCTCAGCGTCTCCGGAAAGTGGGTACGCGTGGTACGCCGGCATTTGACAGCGTAGGCCACCGCCGCATCTCTGCCGTGAGACCCTGGCGACCCGAGCGACCCTGACCAGCCCGGTTCATACCTTCGACTTTTCGACTGCTGAGGCGGGATACCAGTTCCGTCGTTGCCTTGCTGAAAGGCGACCAGAGTGCCGCGGCTTACTCCACAGCCGCGGGCGCCGTGACTATGGCCGCCGCCATTGCGAGCTTGTGATCCTTGTCCCAGGGCGGCCCGACGGCCCTCCGCACCTGGAGGAAGTGAGCGTCGAGGTTCTCCACACGCAAGGCCTGGCGCGCCGCATCCAATACGCTCTTCGCGTCGTACCAGTGGACGGGCCAACCCCGTGCTTCGGCCGCGGAGGCCAGGGCCTTGCGGTACATCACCCAGTCGGCAACGTTCTGCGCACGGTAGTCCTTGATTCGCTCGGCAATCGTGGGTGGAAGCTGTGGACACTTGCGAAGGGCGACACCAAGGACATGCGGCACCGCCATCGTGACAGCGTCCAAGGCGAGCACCGCGTGCCTCTCCGCCGACACCCGCACGCGCTCTACTAACTCCACGGCCTCGTAGAGCGGGAGTCCTTGGCCTTCGCTGTGGTGCGGAAGCTTCGGCAGGCCCTCGCCCACGAGTTCCACCCGGCGGCGGTCGAGGAGCGTCCCGTCACGCGCCACCGTCACCAGCACCGCCCAACCGCTATGATCTGATACCCCGATGATGCCACCCTTCTTCGACATGATGTTCCCCCACGCCTAACTTCGCCCCTTTCAGGGGCTGGGAGCTAGTTGATTGGCTCCCATACAACAACTCAACAACACCGGTGTTGTAAGCGACTACGTTCTTCAGATGCCATCTCCTTTCGATACCGGAGTTGTCAAACAGGCGTAGCCCGTCACCCAATAGGATCGGGATACTGTGAACTGAGCACCATGTGGCTTGGAACCTTCTATCGAGCCCGATAACTCGCGAAAAACGGCGTAGTGTTGAGTCAAGCGCCGAACTCCCCGAGTGTCCGCCATCCGAAAGCTGGAGCAAGGCGTTCCGGGTAGGATTATTTTTCAGTAACTGTGACACCGTAGAATTTTCTCAGGAATCGCGACACAGATTTTCATGAATTGGGGTGACATCGACCGCCGCAAGTCCTTCGACATTCAACGGCGACGATTTCGCTTACTCTGACATCCTACAGTGTGCGTCATGTCGTTACACCCGGGCCAGCACGGCGGCGAAGAAGCCATCCATCCGGTGCAAATCCGGGCGGGTGCGAAAGCAGCCGCGCGGGTCGAACAACTCGGATAAGGACGGAAACTCTGCCACAAGCTCACCCCTGGTAAGGAGGCGGAAATCGCGGTTTTCATAGAGAGTTTTCTCCACGAGCTGCACGTTCTCCTCCGGCTCGAGTGAACAAGTGGCGTACACCAGCCGCCCGCCCTTCGCCAGGGCTCCAAGAGCATGGCGCAGCATGTTCTTCTGAACCTCGGCCAGCCGGAGCACGTCGCAGGGTTGCAGCCGCCACTTGATTTCGGGATTGCGCGCGAGCGTCCCCGTGCCTGAGCAGGGTGCGTCGAGAAGGATTCGGTCAAATTGCATCCCCAGGGCGGAAGACCGCGTCGCATCCTGGCACACCACATGCGCCCGCACGTCGTTCGGCAGGCGCTGTGGCAGGAGCTTTGCCATCGTGCCCAGGCGCCGGAGGCTGCTGTCGCAGGCCACTAGCGTCCCAGAGTTGAGAGCAGCAGCGAGCTGAGCTGCCTTCATTCCCGGCGCTGCGCACAGATCCAGGAGGCACTGCCCGGCCTGGGGCGCCACAAGTTCCGCGACAAGCTGCGACGCCTCGTCCTGGATGACTACCTTCCCTTCGCGCCAAGCCTTAGAGGTTTGCACGGAGCCGGACTCCACCACGAGCGCGCCCGCGGCGTATCGCGCTGGCAGAGCTTCAATGCCCTCCCGGCTAAGCTCATGCAGTA
>DATJKY010000247.1:0-2643 GCA_035490955.1 Terriglobia bacterium
TCCTGCCTCTGTAGCCGGCAGGGACAATGGCCCGGTACACGGCAGTCGTGACCAGGTCCTCAAGAACGCTCACGTCGCCTTCTCTGCCACGGTGAATGTAAAAACCCATTCGCGAATGCTGCATTAGCCGGATCAGGCGCAACAGCTCTGGGTGCATTCCGAAGGCTGTCCCCACGTCAAGAATCGTGGTGCCGACAGTCTCGTTGGCTGGCCCCGCACAAGCATCAAAGAATGCCCAGCAGGTGAAATAAGACGTGGTCAGCGGGCTCATCGGTGGCCCACTCGGCACGTAGAGGTCCTCGGCCTTGGAGATCATGTCCGCGAAAGGCCTCATCTCCTTCAAGGCCGTAAGCTGTTCCGACATGACTGACACCTGGTTCTGGGCGTAGACGTACGCGGCGTGAGCCGGATGGAAACCCTCAAGCTCTTTCCGGCTCACGACTGTCTTCTGCAACCCCTCCGTCATGGCGTGGCCGGCAATTACGTTCTTGATGTTCACGACCTTCCTCTGCCCCTGCAACTTCATCTTGGCAACGATCCTCTTGGCTATAGACCTGCCGCTCAGTGCCTCGTCGGGCTTCGTCTTGTCCATGTCCCTTGCTCCGTTGTTATTGCCCTCGCCGGTGCCTCACGTTCCTGTGGCACAACCGAGCACTGGCGAATGAGAATATCACTGGCCGGCCCGGGTTGTTTCCTCGCCATGGCGAGCACATCCGCGCGGGCCTGCGAAGCGATCCCGATGGTCTGGGCCGCAGCCATGTAGTGGTTAAAGGCATCGAGGACATCGATACCAGTCAGCTCGTAGCCATATCCCTCGAGGATTCGCTGGACGGCCAGCCGACCCACTTCGAGACAGAACCGGGCGTCCTTCTTAACCAAATCGCGCGATGCGCGACTGAGCGTGCGCGGGTCAGTGCGCCCCGTCTTTGCAAACTCAAGCGCGAGATCGAGGCAGCTGGCGTCTTTCGCCGCGGCAAACCACCGGCCGGGTTCGCCGCTCGATGTGGCCAAATCCAAAAGAATCTTCTTCGGGTCGTGACCGGGGTACTTCTTGGAGATCGCCCGGAACGTCGTGAGGCCTGTTGATGAGCCATTCGCAGTCAAGGCATACTTCTCATAGGCCTCATCCACTCGGCCAAGATCGAGCAGGATTTTCTCACACGCGGCATCGATAGCCGCATCCAGTTGATTCAGGCCGCGCGAAGCTTCGGCATACGCCAGGGCTTCATCCATGCGGCCCGCGGACAGCAACGCCTGTACGCCGAACTTGCGGTCAGGCCAAAAAGGAAACCGCCGAAGCGCCAACGCCTCAAGCAGTTCCTGATGGCGGCCCGCCGCCAGCAAGCTGGATAGGCAGACGCTGGTTCCGCGGACATAGTTCCCGGGCCGGGGATCGGACCAAGCAGTGCGGAGCAACCCGAGAAATCGGTCCCCCCAGCAGGAGGCAACTTCACGAGAACCGCACAGATCGCCCCACCGATCTCCCACTAGGGAAAGGAAATCGACCCCATCATCCTCGATTGCCTGCCAGAGACGATCCAACCATATGTCTCGAGTCTTTCGGTCCGCAGGGGCACAGATTGCGATTGGCAACAATTCGGCCTGCGCCCAGTGGACTGCACCACCCAGAGCGCCGGATGAGGTATCGACACCTTGAAAGGCTGGCCAGATCCTCTCCATCAGGCTCACAACACCGTCGCCAGCAGTCACTGGATCTGTTCTGGCGACTTTCTTTATCTCCGCGACAGCCTCCTTCAAACGTTGGCAGGCGAGATGTGAACTCTTCCATCCGAACGCACGGGAACGGAGCCGGGCTTTGAACGTCCACGTCTGTTTCGTCGCCATCGATTGAAGATATTTTGACACACAACGCTGGCGGTGGCTTTAGGAGAATGGAGGGGAAATCGTGGCTGCACGAAATACCAATGAAAACAGCTGAAATACTACAGCAAATCAAACGGCATAACGAAGGGTTGCACGAGCAGCGGTCGAAGCGGTGCCGCAGCGACACGGCAAGAGGTCACACCAGAGCTCCTGCGGATTCCTCGAGGATACAGCGAACTGAGCAGCCCAACTCGACGCCGAAGGCGATGGCCGCTTGGGATCCGAAATTTGCGAGCTTGCTTGAACTGGCGGAAGCGTACGTTCCGGTCAGATGGTCGCGCCGGGTTGGAGTCTGTCACACCTGCACGACTGGTCTGATTGGCGGATCGATTGTTTATAACCCTGAACCGCTCGAAAGGCCCGCTCCCGGGTGCTCGTATGCTATTCCCAGCCAAACGCGGATGTCATTCTGGATCTTTGGGAGAAACGGGAGGAGTCTAATCATGCGTTCTGATATTGCGCCCGCAGGCATTTTCCCAAACTACGAACTGCCCGATCACACGGGCAAATTGCGCAAGCTCAGCGAGCCGCAGGGCGAGGATCCTCTATTGAGTGCTGCATAAATAATGCAATAATTCGACCCAGCTCGATTTGCCGACAAATCCGTTCCCGTCGTAATCAACGTTGAGGTCAACTTCCGGCTTCGGTAAGAGCAGACGACCATTTCCAATTCCACAACGGCACGACCTGATCGACCGAGCCTGGAGTATTTGCGCTCGAGGCCTCACGCCCGGAGCAAACGTCCTCCCGGGTTCCTTG
>DATJKY010000248.1:0-9182 GCA_035490955.1 Terriglobia bacterium
ACGGTTGCTCCACAAGGAGCGCCTCTCGAACCGCATACGCACGTGCGAATCCTCTTCGAAGGCGGCGCTGAGGAGATCCGCTATCGCGACCCGCGGCGCTTCGGCCGCTTGCGTTGCTGCACCCGCGAGCAGCTTGACCAGGTTTTTGCGAGCTTGGGACCGGACGCCCCGCAGATCACCCTGGAACAATTCTTCCAGGCCATGCAGGGGCGACGCGGCGCCGTCAAGCTCTGGCTGCTGAATCAGAAAATGCTTGCCGGATTGGGGAACATCTATGCGGACGAGGCGCTGTTCGAGGCCGGAATCCACCCGCTCGCCCAGCCGGGACGAATTGCTGAGGCCGCGGCGCGACGCCTGCATCGGGCGGTGCGAAGAGTTTTAACGCGCGCCGTGGCTCTGCAGGGCACGACTTTCCGCGATTACATCGACATCGAAGGCCGGCCGGGAAACTTCGAGCCTAGGCTTAAAGTCTATCAGCGCACCGGCGAGCCGTGCCGTCGCTGCGGACACGATATTCGCCGCGTCGTCGTGGGCGGGCGCAGCAGTCACTTTTGTCCCCACTGCCAGCCGCGTCCGCACTACTTGGCTGCGGCCAGCCGCGTCCGAGCCGTTCCGGAAGACACCCCACCCAGAACGGCCGTACGCCTGAGAAGGGTTGTGCTCCGAACTTCAAAGCACAAGTCTCCGCCGGGCCGGTTCAGGGTAAACTCCGTTCATGCCGCTCGACACCGGTAAAAGAAACCGCGTCGGCGACCAGGGCACCCAGCTGCTTAGTTGGGTGTTTGGAGTGCTGTGCGGCATTCTACTGGCAGCTCTCATAGCGGTCTCTGCCATTTGGCTCGGTCCGGGCACGGGCCTCACCCACTGGCTGCGAGCCGCCTTGGGGTCAAGCACCTTCCTCAATGTCGAGCAGCCGGTGGTCGTCCGCCAGATTCAACAACTACAGCGTCTGGAAACGGTGCTCTACACACTGGAGAACGTGGTGGAGGGCGAGCACGACTACACGACCCTTCTGCCCAAGTTGCTGACCGCCGATCGCATTCTGCTCATTGGACACGGCGAGGTAGTTGCCGGCGTGGACCTGGGCAAGATTGGCTCCGGTGATGTTGTGGTTCAAGGTCGGTCGGTCACGCTCCGGCTTCCCGGGGCCGAGATCTTCTCCACCCGCATTGATAACCAAAAGACCCACGTCTACTCGCGCGATACTGGAATCCTTGTCCCGGTCGACCCTAATCTTGAAACGGATGTCCGGCGCGAGGCCGAGCGCCAACTGCGAGAAGCCGCGCTCAAGGACGGGATTCTGAAAGCTGCAGCACGAAACGCCCGCGCCACACTGACCAGCTTCCTGAAGGGTCTGGGCTTTGAGCAGATCGAGATTCTCTAGCCTTCAGTCGCGGCTGTGACACCTATCGTCGAAATAGTTCCGCGTACGAACGATGCACGGCCGGGCATGAAAACAACCCGACCCAGCCGTCTGAAGGTGTGAAAAAATCGCGGCTCTGCCGCAGGCTTAAGATTAAACTCTTTGGACTCAGCCGCTTGCCGGAAAACCGTAGGCTCTCCGCACAGCAAGCGGCGGAGCCGCATCGGCGGGTGGCGAACGATTTTTTCACACCTCCTCTCCTCTGGGGAAGTGGGTACCCTCTCCCAACGGAGCCCAAAAAACACCTCAGCGTAGTTTCTTCGCTCGGGCTGGCTTCGCCTTGCCGCTCTTGGGGTGGCGGGGCGCTACGGCCCGCACCGACGGTGGCTTTGGGGGTGTTTCCTTGATGCCTGCGAGTTCTCGCAAGGCCTTCGTGAGTTGCTGGTGGGTCTTCAGCTTGCCGTCTAACTGGTCCAGGAACACCTGCTCCAGTATTTTCTCAAACTTTGGGCCCGCCTCCACTCCCAGGGATTGCAGTTCGCCACGGGGCAATTGAGCGCGAACCTGTGGGTACTTCAGCAGGAAGTTCTTTACCCGAGTCTGGATTTTGGCATGCGGGTAATGCACCAGCAAAAAGAGGAGAAGCGGCAGCGGTTGGTCGGATAGCATGTGGTAAACCTGGCTCGGAAGGTTGGCTTTTGGGCTGGTCAGCGGGCGCGAGAGCTTCTGTGCCTCATGTTCCAGTCCTAGCGCTTGCTTGATGAGCCTCCCGTCCTTGAGGGTTTTCTTGCCCAGGCGTAATTTCTCGCCCGGAGAAAGCTTCCCAACCAAACAGTGAAAATTGAGAAGGAAAGTGTCGGCGGCAGGAACCGAGCGGCCTATGGACCTGACCTTGACCAAGCAGTGGTAACCGATCTTGGCCGAGCCCAGCCTACGGTCAAGGGCCACAAGCAACCTGCGTTCCTCCAGTATCTTCAGCACGCGTGCGGGATTCACCTCTTGGAGAATGGCGCGCAATTCATGGCCCTGCTGTTCCGGAAGAAGGGATTCGACGACGTGGGCTTCCAGCACTCGATCCAGCCACTGCTGAGTTCGTTCCTCGGTCTTAAAATCCAGACGTAGCCCAAGCCGGATCAGGCGAAAGATTCGCGACGGGTCTTCCAGGAAGCTGCGACTGTGCAGAGCGCGCAGTTCACGTCTCTCGATATCGGCGACGCCGTTGGTGGGATCGAGGAGCAAGCCCCTTGAGTTGGGATGAAGCGAGACAGCCATGGCATTTACCGAGAAGTCTCGCCGTTTAAGGTCTTCAAAGATGGTGGCCGGGGCGATCTCAGGGCGATGTCCGGGTCGGGAGTAAGTCTCGGTTCGCGCCATAGCCAGCTCGCCGCGGACGCCACCCTCGAAATCGAGCTCCGCTGCACTCGAGCGGGCGTCAAAGTGTACCTGTTCAGCCCGGAGGCCGGAAACCTGGCCTTTGGCTTGAGCTCCGCCGTGCTTCTTTTGGCCGCCGCTCGACTCGATCTGCCGGAGGATTTTCTGGATGTTGCCCTCCAATACGAAATCCAGGTCGCGGACAGTCTGATGGCCGTAGGTCAGATCGCGAACGGCGCCACCCACCAGGTAGAGATTCAGGCCCTGCGCCGAGGCGAGGCGGCCGAGCTGGTTAACGACCTGAAACTGTTCAGGTGAAAGGCGGCTTTCTAAGAGGAAGTTGTAGTCGCTCATAAGCGAAGGTCGCAGAGGCCGAGTTGCCCAAGACCGGCGCGGGTCTCACCCAATCATGGCTCTCCACTTCCTATTCTCCTAGGCTCGCGGATGATGAGTTCGGTAAACCTGTCTTAAACGCTCCTTCATCACGTGAGTATAGATCTGCGTCGTCGAGATATCACTGTGGCCCAACAGGAGCTGGATGGAGCGCAAGTCCGCACCGCGCTCCAGTAAGTGGGTCGCGAACGAGTGGCGAACCAAGTGGGGCGTCAGGGGCGTTGTAATCCCCGCGTCGCGACCGTAGCGAGCCAGAATCTTCCAAAAGCCAACCCGCGAAAGCCGGCCGCCACGACGGTTCACAAAGAGAGAGGGCGTAGCACGGTTCTTCAGCAATGACGGGCGCCCGGACCGCACGTAGGCTTCGACTGCTTTCAGGGCCGATTTGCCGACCGGGATTAGACGCTCCTTGCTTCCCTTTCCTACACACCGCAAAATCCCAAGGTTAGGGTCAAAGTCCTCCCAACGCAGATTCACCAGTTCGGAAACACGCAGGCCCGTCGCATAGAGCAATTCCAACATGGCCTTGTCTCTCAGGCCGGCAGGTGCTGAGCTGTCAGGCTGTGCCAGCAGTGCATCGACTTCTCCCTCTGCAAGATGCCGGGGCAGGCTGTGGCCGATTTGAGGAAGATCGATTTCGGCGGCAGGATCATTCCCAACTCTGCCGTCCTTGAGTAAGAAGCGAAAGAAACCGCGCACCGAAACCAAGTGTCGCGCTCGGGACCTCGCGGTCAAGCCGTTCTTGCCGAGCTCCGCCAGAAAATCACGAATGTGGTCGCGCGTGGCGCTTTCCAGGGCAACGCTGCGGTGACGCAGAAAGGCTGTGAACTTTAGGAGGTCCCGCCGATAACTGGCGATACTGTTTGACGCGAGGCCCTTTTCCACGCGGGCGTAGTCCAAGAAGGCCCTTAGTTCTGGAGGGGCAACCCCGTCTGGCTGGCAGCCCGACGCATCCCCCGACCCGGCTCCCGTTGATTCTCGCCCTAGCCTTGTGAGTGGGTTTGTCACCGCTAGTCCTAAACGGGGCCGCTCACACTACCCCGCACAGCGGAGTTAAGTCTCCCTTTTCCAACAGGTTAACACCATGCCTCAAAGCGCGATCCGACCCAGTCGTCGAAAAAAGCCTGAAAGACCTACCTAACTCGTTGGAGATACTAACACAAGCGTTCAGCCGTGCCAAGCGGAATTAATGTAGGGAATGTGGCGTTAGCTGTATTCGCATAATTCTTCCCGCTACCCCGCCCGGCGCGCACTCCTGGTGACAAAGCGCCGCTTCCGAGTTAGAGTAACTGTATCGCGACAGCACGGAGAGAAGTTAATAACGGTTCAACTCGACATACCGGAATCGATTGTCAAGAGCTTAAGGCTTCCTGCGCCGGAGGTCGAGCCCCGGCTGCGTACCGAGCTTGCAGTTGCACTCTATGCTCAAGGGATTCTCCCTTTCGGCAAGGCCAGCGAACTTGCGGGACTTTCCCGTTTTGCTTTTGCCGATCTGGTCGCCCAACGCAACATTCCACTGCACTACACGGAGGAGGAGCTAGCACAAGACCTCGACTATGCGCGCCTTCAGTGACACCTCTCCGCTTTCAAATCTCGCTGCCATCGGGCGCCTCCCTCTTCTTCAATCCCAGTTCTCGGAAATCTGGATTCCTACTGCTGTCCGTCAAGAATTAGACGCCCATCCCGAACCCGCTGTCTTGGGGGCTATTGAGCCGGCCCTGCGTGACAATTGGATAAGGCGCGCCTCCCCAGCAGCGTCGCCCCTGTTCGATGTCCTCTCGATGCAATTGCACGGTGGCGAAGCCGAAGCCATCGCGCTTGCCGCTGATCTGAGATCCGACGTCATCATAATCGACGGTACATCTACCGGGTAGGAGGGGAAGAAAAGCGCTGATGTCACGCTACACCGTCGTCACCATGCCCGGAGATGGTATCGGGAACCAAGTCCTGCCCGAAGCGTTGCGGGTGCTCGGTGCTGTCGGCCTGGACGCCGATTACGTCCACGCCGATATTGGCTGGGAATGTTGGATCAATGACGGCAACGCCTTGCCCGAACGCACTATTGAACTTCTCGCCCAACACAAGCTGGGGCTCTTTGGGGCTATCACCTCCAAGCCCAAGAAGGAGGCAGATGCCGAGTTGAAGCCGGAACTGCGTGGCAAAGGGCTCAGCTACTTCAGCCCTATCGTTGGCATGCGGCAGCGCTTCAACCTCGATATCTGCTTGCGGCCCTGCATCGGCTTTGCGGGGAATCCGCTCAACTTCATCCGCAAGAAAGTCGCCGGAGGCTTTGAGGAGCCGCAGATCAAGACTGTCGTTTTCCGCCAGAATACGGAAGGGTTGTATGCAGGGGTGGAGTGGTCAAACCCGCCGGAGAACGTGCGTGAGGCACTAGCCACGCACCCCAAATTCAAGCCTTTCGCCACCGTCGCCGGGCCGGACATGGCGATATCCGTGCGCATCATTACGCGCGCCGCAGGGCAGCGCATCATCGAGGCGGCCTTTCAATACGCGCGCAGGCATGGGTACAAATCCGTCACGCTCTGCGAGAAGCCCAACGTGCTGCGCGAAACCTCGGGGTTGATGGGGGAGGTGGCCAGACAGGTACAGAAGCGATACCCCGAAATTGCCCTCTGGTCTACCAACATCGATGCCCAGATGATGTGGCTGACTAAGAATCCGGAAGACTATGGGGTAGTGGTGGCGAGCAACCTCTTTGGTGACGTCATATCCGACGCTTTTGCCGGCCTCGTGGGCGGGCTGGGATTCGCGGCCTCCGGCAACATTAGCGAAGGGGCGGCGGTGTTCGAGCCCACACATGGCTCCGCGCCCAAGTACGCCGAGCTTGACCCTCCCATTGTGAATCCTATCGCCATGATTCTGGCGGCGGCCATGCTGCTGGATTACATCGGGGAAACGGAGAAGAACCTGCGGGTGTGGAACGCGGTGGCGGCAGTGGTGCGGGAAGGCAAGGTGCGCACCTATGACATGCTACGGCTGAGCGGCGGCCCCAAGGTCATTCAACAGGGCGCCGCCACCACTACGCAGATGACGGACGCTATCATTACCCATTTGTAGGCCTGGGGCTTGCCCCGGCCGCAGTTGGCAGAACGAGGCCGACCCAAGGGTCGGCCCTACCACAAACATGAACACACTCCCGATCGCGGAGGCGGGACACTGGGGCAAGGACGTTCGCTCCGACCTGTATGTGGCGCTCGAGCCGCGGGGTGCGGGCGGCATCGAGATCGAACTCGAGTCCCGCGTGGCGCCCTATTACGGCCAAGCGATTCGCGCCCAGGCGAGGGAGGTGCTTGAAACGTTGGGCGTAACGCAGGCCCGCCTGTCGATCCACGATGAGGGTGCGCTGCCCTTCGTTATCGCCGCACGCATCGAAGCCGCCACGCGCCGTGCCGGCCTGGGCGAGGGCCGTCGCGCCTTGCCCGAGAAGCTTACCACGCCGGCTCCTTCCGCCCGCGATCGGCTGCGACGGTCACGTCTCTACCTACCTGGCAGGGAACCCAAGTACTTCATCAACGCCGGCCTGCACGCACCCGACGCGGTGATCCTCGACCTGGAGGATTCTGTTCATCCCGCCGAAAAGGACGCGGCACGTATCCTGACGCGCAATGCGTTGCGCGCCGTGGACTTCGGCGCAGCGGAGCGCATGGTTCGCATCAACCCATTGCCGCTTGGGCTCACGGACCTCGAAGAAATCGTCTGCGAAGGGCCAGACGTGATCCTGATACCCAAGGTCGAGAGTCCGGATCAAGTGGTGGAAGTGGAGCAAAAGACCGACGAGATCCTGGAGGGCTGTGGCATTACTCGTCCCATCTGGCTGATGCCGATTCTGGAATCAGCCCTGGGTGTCGAAAACGCCGTGGCAATCGCTGCCGCCTCGGCTCAGGTCGTGGCGCTCACTATTGGCCTCGAAGACTACACCGCTGACCTCGGTGTGATGAAGACCACCCAGGGAACTGAATCGCTTTACGCCCGCTCCCGCCTGGTTAATGCCGCCCACGCCGCGCGGGTGCAGGCCATCGACTCGGTTTATAGCGATGTCGCCGACATGGACGGGCTGAAGCGGTGGGGAGAGGCGTCGCGTGCCTTAGGCTTTGAAGGCATGGGATGTATCCACCCCCTCCAGATCGCCGTCATCCACGAGGCCTTCGCGCCAACGCCGGCGGAAATCGAAAAGGCGCTGAAGATCGTCGCCGCCTATAAAGAAGCTCACCAAAAGGGACTGGCCGTCGTCAGCCTGGGCTCCAAGATGATCGACCCGCCTGTGGTACATCGGGCGCTGAAGCTTGTGGAGCAGGCGCGGGCGATGGGGTTGATTGGGCAGTAGAGAGTAGCGAGTAGTCGAAGGGTGCCTGTCATTGCGAGCGCAGCGAGGCATCTGCTGTTTCGTATTGAAAACAAACACAAGCGGATCCCTCGCTGCGCCCGGGATGACATTCGTCGCCGCGTTGTTCAGGAGGTTGCTAGGCTAGCCTAGACGATGAGCCAGCAGGTAGAACTCGTAACCAACGCCGCGGGACGCCTGGTGCCGACAACGGTCAACGGCAGGGCGCAGCACCCGTTTGAGGGTCTCAAAGGTCGACCGCCCACGGGCCCGAAGCAGGCGCCGCCTATCCGGTCCTGTGCAGACTATCGCGCTGACGGCGACAAGCGTGTGCCAGACCTCGAGACCGCTCTCAAGAGGTGCGGTCTCGGCGACGGCATGGTGATTTCCTCCCATCATCATCTTCGCGACGGAGACCGCGTGGCGGTGATAGCACTGCAAGCCGCGGCGCGTCTGGGCGTCCGCGACCTGATGTGGTTTCCCAGCGCTTCCTTCCCCAGCCAGGCGTCGGTGATTGAGTTGATGGAGTCCGGCGTGGTGCACCACATCGAGGGGAGCATGAACGGCCCACTGGGCGACTACTGCACGCAGGGCAAGATGCGCGGCATGGGCGTCCTCCGTTCCCACGGCGGGCGCTGGCAGGCGGTTCAGGACGGCGAGGTGCGCATTGATGTCGCGGTGATTGCCGCTCCCTGTGCCGACGCCTTCGGCAACGCCAACGGCGCCCACGGCAAGTCCGCTTGCGGCTCGTTGGGCTTTGCCCTGGCAGATTCGATCTACGCTGACCACGTGATCGTACTAACGGACAACCTTGTGCCCTTCCCTTGCATTCCCTCGCAGATACAGGGCAACAACGTGGACTACGTCGTCGAGGTGGACTCCATCGGCGACCCGGCCAGGATTGTGTCCGGCACCACGCAAATTACCCGCAGCCCTGACCGCCTGCGCATCGCTCGCCTGGTGGCGCAGTTCATTCGCGATGCCGGCATCATGCGCAACGGGTTTTCCTTTCAGGCGGGTGCGGGCGGCATTGCCCTGGCCTTCGTCGCATTTCTGAAAGACATGATGAAAGAAGCGGGTGTTAAGGCGCGCTTTGTGCGCGGCGGCTCCACCAAATATCTGGTGGAACTGTTGCAGGAAGGGCTCACCGATTACATCCTCGACGGCCAGACCTTTGATCTCGACGCCGTACGTTCGATCGCGAGCGACCCCCGCCACGTGCCGACTTCGCCCTTTACCTCTTACAATTTTCACGGCAAGGGTAACTTTGCCACCCTGGTGGATGCAGTGGTGCTGGGCGCCACCGAGGTAGATACGGCTTTCAACGGCAACGTAGTGACCCACTCCGACGGTCGCCTGCTGCACGGCATCGGCGGCTGGCAGAACTGCCTCTTCGCCGGCTGCACCATCCTGGCGCTGCCTTCCTTCCGTGACCGCATCCCGGTCATCGTCGATCGGGTGACCACCCTGAGCGGCCCGGGTGAGTTGATCGACGTGGTGGTGACGGAGCGCGGCATCGCCATCAACCCGCGGCGCGAAGACCTGATCGACGCCACCCGCGGCTCGAGCCTGCCCATCCGCCCCATCGAGGAGATGCAGCGGGAAGTGGAGAAGATTTGCGGTGGCAAGCCGCAGAAGCCCCTGTTCGGCGACCGCCCGGTGGCGGTAGTGAAGTGGGTGGACGGTACGGTGGTGGACACGGTATGGCAAGTT
>DATJKY010000249.1:0-3557 GCA_035490955.1 Terriglobia bacterium
ACAGCAGGCGGCAGAGCCGCCTCGCGCTAAAGTGAGCGCAAGTAGTTTAACACCTTATCGGCCTGTGCCGGGGGTACGCCCTCCGCCCACAGGCACTCATCGCCTTTGCGAAGGAGGAGGACACGGCCGTGGGCGTCTGAGCCTGTGAACAAAGCATTCGTGGATTGCTTTTCTGCGGTCAGATCGGGGTACTTGCGGAAGAGAATGGTGCGATAGTCGGTGCAATACGCCGCCGCCCCCTCGGGTGAGGACCAGCGGGTCCGCCCCACTAGCGCGTAGCGGTGGGTGCCGGCGTCTTCGTAGACGATATAGCGGTCGGCAAGCCACCCACGGCTCACGGACTTTGTTTCGTCCTCGGAAAGGAACTGCCCCAGCAGAGAGTAGTAGCCCATCTGACCCATGGTGTTTTCATCGAGCTTCTCGAGATGGGGGACACTGGAAAGCGCCTCAGGAGCAGGCAGAGCCATTGCCGGCAAAGACCTGTGCTCGAAGTACACTTGAGGCTCGAAGATTTCCTTGGTGGTCGTCGGGGGATTCACAAAGACCTGTTTGAGCGCTTTCCATCCGCCGTGTTTGAGACCCTCCTGCATAAAGCCCATCCCCTCCGTGTAGGGGAAAAGGGCTTGAAAGCGGAAGAAGTAAGGAGCGCTGGAAAAGGCCGGGAACTCCCCCATCTGCTGGTGGATGACGCCCTCGAGCAGTGGCGCCAAAATGGGTATGGCTGCGAGATCGACGTCTCCAACCATGTGTTGCATCATAACAGCCGTGGCATAGCCCTCCACCAACGCCTGGCGCGCGTTCGTGGCATCGTCGTTGCCGCGGTCAGCGTTGACGAATTTATCTAGATCAAAGTTCTGATCCTGCAAAGCGTGTGTCAACTCATGGGCCAGCACCATCTCCTGCATGTCGGCACTCACCCAGTCGGCGAGGCACATCGTCTTGCGACGCGGATCGTAGTATCCGGCTGCCTGCTCAGTGTAAAAGGTGATGAGAAACTTACCCAGGTCAAAGTCGGCCCCAACCAGGCCAAAGGCCTTCAATGTCGCTTCCTGGACGTGCAGTTCTTTCGGGGTGTACTCCTCCCGAATATTCTCGGTCAGGTATTTCTGCACCTCCGCGCGGCTGACCACTTGCTTCTTGAGCTGGCTTCGGATAGGCCAGCCGGTAATCCGACTTACCTCCTCGAGGACTGAGTCGGCAGTGGAAAGCAGAGCTTGAGAGTCGGCTTGCGACTGCCGCGGCGCCACCCTGAACGCGATTTCTTGGCCAACCGAGATACCTCGCGGTGCCAAAAAGGCGAACCACAGGGTGACCAGTGCGCTGAGTATACGTGGCCGGGTGAGCAGTTTCATGATCTCTCTCAAAACGTTATCGGCAGACGTGTTAAAAGACTTTCCAGCGATTGTGGCAAAAAAAGATTTCGGCTTCGGATGAGAGTTGGCCTACCCCAGCCCTGCGCCCGAGACCAGAGCTATTCCTATACCAGGACACGATCCACAGAGCTAACCAGCTAAGGGCTTTTCGCCCTTGATATCCGTCGACGTAGCACAGGCGTCCCGCCCGTCTTGCCCACGGCCAAGAGTCGGGTAGCGCAGACTTTCGTTTCTCAGAGAGTCTGCGGCTTGTCTGAACGAGAACCGCAGAGTTCGAGAAAAGCGCGAACTCTGCGCTACCCCTTCCGGTCCTTTAGAGCCGGCAGAATAGGAGCAGGCCTTACTTACCTCACGACAGGATTCGTCAGTGTACCAAGGCGCTCCACGGTGATGCTGACTGTGTCGCCCGGCTTAAGAAAGACGGGCGGCTTGCGGAACACTCCCACTCCCGGCGGCGTGCCTGTGGAAATCAGATCGCCCGGCTCCCAGGTGAGCGACTGAGAGAGGTAGCTGATGAGGTGAGGCACCTTAAAGATGAGGTTACTCGTGTTCGAATCCTGCATCGTCTCGCCGTTCAGGGTGAGCGAGATGCGAAGATTGTTCGGATCGGAAACCTCGTCGTTCGTCACGATCCAGGGGCCGCAAGGCGCAAAGGTATCGCAACTCTTGCCCCGGAACCACTGCTTATCGCCAAACTGCATGTCGCGCGCGCTCACGTCATTCAGGATCATGTAGCCGCCGACGTACTCCTGAGCCTTGTCGAGGGGAATCCGGCTCCCGCCCTTGCCCATGACCACGGCGAACTCCGCTTCGTAATCCACTTGGGTGGAATTGGGTGGCAGGCGTATCGGGTCTCCGGGACCGCAAATGGTGTTCGACGACTTCAGAAAAAACAGCGGCTCCCTAGGAGGCTCAATGCCTTGCTCGCGGGCGTGATTAGCGTAGTTGAGGCCGACGCAGACGATCTTAGGAGGCCGCGGAACCGGTGCACGCAACCGAGCCGACGCGAGCGGCGTGAGAAGGCCGGGCGGGCTTTCCCTGGGAGAGGCCTTCGTGACGGCGCCGGCGATGACGTCCACGGCGTTCCAATACTCCTCTCCGCGAGCCAGGAGATCGATCATGTCGGCAGGAGGACCTCCCATTGTTCTGATAGTGCCAGCGGCCGTGTTGACCATTTCGTTCGTAACGTCGCCCCGCTCAATAAAACCAAGGGCAACGAGTATGTCAACTACATATTCGCCCTCTACCACTCCCAGACGCTCTCGGTTTTCGAATACGCAGGAAGCGAATCTCATGCCACGAAACTCCTTCGGCAAACCTGATTGGTCGACCCAGAGCCTGAAGCCTGCGGAGTAGGCAGACCCGAATGTTTGGTCTGCGCCTTTGGTCCGAAGGTTTAAGGACCGCGGACCTACAAAACAGGTCCGCGCTACCCCGCTTGGTCTTCGTTACATCCTATTTCGACAACATGCACTACTTGGTTTCCTCATCGTCGGGGAGCTGCTCGTCGAGTCTCTTGATTTCCGTTTGCACATCGGATCATTTTAGCGCCGGCGCACCTTCTCTTCCAAATGCGCGATTCTCCGCTTCACTTCGTCGATGCGGCGTTGCCAGTAGGAAATCAAATGTTCCCTCGGAACCAAGGATTCCCGTTCCTTCCTGATCTTGGCCTCGTGTTCGACGATCATGCTGCGGTGACGGCGATCTTCTTGCGGATTTGTTTGTTAGCGCCCATGGCAGCGAAAAATATCGCCTTGGTCTGCAGCGGCAGTCTCGGACGGTAGACCCGGAGCCGGAAGTCTGCGGAGAAGTGGGTAGCGCAGACCCGGTGTTGGGGTCTGCATTTCTTGTCCGAAGGCCAACGCTCAAAAGCCGGGCACCTATTGCCCGGATGGCAATACCGTGAGTAGCCGCAGGTGAAACCTACGGGTTGGGAGACCCGAAGGATCGTTTCGGCCCTGGCTGGGCCGGACAACACGCCGGTGAACCCCTCCGGGGTGGGAGAGGATGAGGTTGGCTCTCATCCGTAGGCTACGCCTACGGCCTGGAGTTTGTACATTTTGGTCTGGAGGTGAAATATCAGTTGACAACAGCCCTCGCCCGCTTGCGGGAGAGGGGGGACCGCGAAGCGGTGGGTGAGGGCCTCGCTGATTTTGGAAGAAGAAAACAACCCCTCACCCCCGG